>CAYOVN010000040.1:0-25120 GCA_964407425.1 uncultured Gemmatimonadaceae bacterium | reverse complement strand
AACGGCCCAAGGGATCTCCTCCCTTACACGACCCCCAGCAAGGGGCACATAGCGGCCGGATTGCATGAGAGGGGGGACAATCTCCTCCAACCTCTTTCTGACCAGGTCCGAGGATTCGCTGCGGAGGATGCTGAGTGGGATGCCACCGATGAGGCCGAGGTCGGGACCAAATCTGCTCCTGATCCGGCCGTAATCGGTCTTTACTGCCTCTGCCGCCTCCGAGATCCACAGCATGTTGATCCCAGCTTCGATCAGCATCGGGAACAGGAGGCTGGAATCGCCATAGGTGCTGAGCAGGATGTTGTCGCACCCAAGGCCCTTGGCGGTTGCGATGATCCTCTCGTACACGGGAACCATGAACTCCTCGAACATATCAGGGGAGATGAGAGGTCCGCCGTTGTTTGAGATCGGTTCGCTCAGGTAGATGAACTCCGAATCCACATCCCGCATGGTCTTTTCCAGCATTCGCGAACAGAACTCACCGTAGAGCTCCATCCGCTCCCGGATCTTTTGGGGTTCTTTGACCGTGCCGATGAGAGCCTTCTCCAGGGTCGGCCAATCCCCGACTCCCATGGCTTGAAAGAAACCACGTGACGCCCAAATGCAGACGATGTGGTCCCGGGTCTCGAGTCGCTTGACCGTCTCGCGCCAGTCACCGGGGAACCGGCGGTCCGAGGAATCGAAGGCCTCACGGTAGTCCCTGGCGGTAAGATCGAAGATTCGGCCGAAGTAGTCCGAGCGGTGCTTCAAATCGGGGCCGATGTTTTCATGGGGCGTGAGGCCGAAGACATCGATGTGGGTTTGGCCGGACGGTAAACCCTGCCCGTGCCAGGTCTCCAACACCTCCTCTCGAACACCTTCCTCCAGGAGCGGCGGCCGGTCCACCGTTTCCCCCCGCATGAGACGCCGAAATCGTTCTCTTTCATTCATCTGGCAGCCTCTTTCGAAAGGGAGACAGCGGAACCGTTTTTTCCAGCGGCTCATCCCGGGGGAAACCCGTCACGCAACAAGCTTCGGGGTGGTGCGAGTAAGATGACGCCCGGTCCGAGTGCAGGCCAGATTTCAGAACCTCGGGCCTCTGAACTCTTTTCGTGTTTCTTGACTTCAACCCGGCCGGGGCGGAGTCTGAGGCCTTGGAAGGAAGGGGGAGGCGCGCGCCTTACCCGAACGAAACAGCAACGAGGGATGGAGGGTAACGCTCCGTGAGCGGAACCAGATCAAAGGAAAGCCCCAAGCAGATCGGGCTCTTCATCGCCATTGCGTTGGTGGTGGGGAACATGGTCGGGTCTGGTGTCTTCCTTCTTCCCTCCGCCCTCGCACCATTTGGCGGAATCAGCATTTTAGGATGGCTCTTCACCGCCGCTGGGGCCATCACCGTTGCATTGATGTTGGCAAAAATGGGAAGGATGATGCCCGCCGCGGGTGGACCTTACGCCTACACCCGTCGGGGCCTGGGTGACCTTGCCGGCTTTCTTGTGGCGTGGGGATATTGGATCAGCATTTGGTCGGGGAACGCCGCGATTTCGGTGGCCTTGGTGGGTTATATGGCGGCTTTCTTCCCAGCTCTGGCGGAAAACCCGGGGTTGGGAGCAGGGACGGCGATAGCGGCCATCTGGATTCTGACCGGGGTGAATGCCCGTGGAGTGAAAGAGGCCGGGATCGTTCAGGTGGTTACCACGGTGCTCAAGCTCCTCCCCCTGATTGCCATCGGGACCTTCGGCCTCCTCTACTTGGACATTGGTCATTTCCGACCGTTCAACCCCAGCGGTGGGACCCCTTTTAATGCCATAACCGCCACCGCCGCCCTCACCCTTTGGGCTTTCATGGGCATGGAATCCGCCACCATCCCCGCCGATTCGGTGAAAGACCCGTCCCGGACCATCCCCAGGGCCACGATCATCGGGACACTCGTGGCCGCGGCGATCTACATCCTGGCCACGGTGGGGGTAATGGGAATTCTCCCTGCCGCCGAGCTCGCCAATTCCACCGCTCCCTTCGCTGACGCAGGTCAGGCGATCTGGGGATCTTGGGCCGGCTCCCTGATTGCTGCGGGCGCTGCCATTTCGGCCTTCGGAGCTTTGAACGGGTGGGTTCTCCTGCAGGGTCAGTGGGCCATGGCGGCAGCCCGGGACGGCCTCTTTCCATCGGTTTTCGGGAAGCTGTCCAAACGAGGGATGCCTGTGACGGGACTCGTCATTTCCAGCCTCCTGGCCACGGGCCTCATGGCCCTGAATTTCACAGCCGGCCTGGTGGATCAGTTTACCTTCATCATCCTCCTGGCCACACTCAGCGCACTCATCCCCTATGCGTTTACCGCCGTCGCCGAGTTGGTCATTTTCGCCAGAGACCGAGAGCAATTCAGGGGGGAGCGGCTTGCGGGATCCTCGGTGATCGCCGTCCTGGCTCTTCTCTATTCCCTCTGGGCCATCTCCGGCACCGGCAGAGCCACCGTGCTCTGGGGATTGGTACTCATGGTGGCAGGGCTTCCGATTTTCTGGTGGCAGACGCGAAAGAAACGCGTTCGTGAATAGGGGTATCCGGCCCCCGCCGCCCCGCAGCGGCTAGCGCCCACCTGGAACCCTAGCCGGACCTGAGAACCTCGCCCGGCCGGGCCCCCGTGTGAGCTCCCTCTTCCACTACCCCGACACCATTCACCAACACATGACGAATCCCCTCAGCATACCGATGAGGGTCATCGAAGGTCGCCGTATCCCTGACCTTCTCTGCATCGAAGATCACCAGATCGGCCTTCATCCCTTTTGCCACTCGGCCCCGGTTCGAGATCCCGATTTGATCGGCCGGCATGCTCGTCATTTTCTTGACGGCTGTTGGAAGGTCGAAAAGGGCCCGGTCCCGGGAGTAATGGCCCAGAACCCGGGCAAAGGTCCCGTAGGAGCGGGGGTGGGGGCGGGAACGGATGGCCTCACCCCGGGGCGCCATACTGGACCCGTCGGAGCCGACCATGACCAGGGGGTGAGTGAGAACCCGGTCCACATTTTCCTGACTCATTCCGTGGCCGATGAACCCAACCGAACCTTCTTCCTCCAGAAGCCGCATCAGGGCGTCCACGGGTTCAAGACCCCATTCTCCGGCGATGGTGGCGAGGTCCTTCCCGATGATCTCCCGGTTCTTTTCTGATCTGAGACTACTGATGACGATGAGGTCGAAATCTCCCGGATCTAGATAAACACGAGCTTCCAACTCGCCTCGCATCCGCTGCCGAACCGCCGGGTCCGCCAAACGTTCCAGGAGAGCCTCTCTCCCACCGCCAGCGGCCCAGGCAGGTAGGAAGATGGAGATGCCCGTAGAATAGGCCGTGTAGGGATACGCATCGGCCAGCACATCAACACCGGCTACGCGGGCTCCTTCGATCAGGTCCAGAGCCGCGACCTGTTTTCCCCAATTTGGAAGCCCCGCGGCTTTCAGATGGGAGATCTGGACTCGTGCTCCGCTTCGGCGGCCGATCTGAATGGCTTCGTCCACGGCCTCGAGCAGCATGGTCTCTTCATTACGGATGTGGGAGGCATAGAGTCCCCCCCGGCGGGCAACGTACCTGGCCATGGCCAGGATTTCCTCGGTGGGAGTAAAGCGACCCGGAACGTATTCCAGGCCTGTGGACATTCCGAAGGCCCCCTGGTCGAGTCCTTCCTCCAGTGCACCAAGAACCAGGGCCATCTCCTCACTCGAAAGAGGCCTGTCGTCGCTTCCGGCCACATTGCTCCGGAGAGTCCCTTGCCCCAACAGCATGGCGTGATTCAAAGAAATCCCTACCGTCTCCAGGACGGAGAAGTAGGATGCAGTGTCGGTCCATTCCCCCGCGATCCCATATTCGGCGGCGAGTTCCTGGGCCAAGCGAGAGGGTTCCGGATTGGACGGGTCTTCCACCCTGGGTGCTGCGGATCCACCGCAATTCCCGGTGATCTCGGTGGTCACGCCCTGCATGACCCTGCTCTCGGCGGTTGGATAGCGAAGGATGTCGCCGTCTGAATGGGTATGGATATCGATGAACCCGGGCGCGACGTGGAGTCCAGTCACATCAAGGACCCTCGCTGCCTGGCCGGGGTCAATGACCCCCACCGCCCTGATTTCCTCCCCCACGAGCCCGACATCGCCCTGCCAGGTCGGAGCTCCGGTCCCGTCCACCAGGGTCCCGCCCCGAATCAGGAGATCGAAAGAGGGGGCTGAAAAAACACGAGGGAAAGGACAAAGGGCCAGGCTCACGGTGGCCATGGCTCCGTCCTTCAAGAACTTCCGCCGGTGCACCATTGACGACATTCGACTCCTCCTGGAACGGCCGCTGCGTACCCTGAAGTGTAGGTTCTTCGAGAAGAGGCCGCGAGCTGCCTTCTTCCCCGCCGCTCTCCTCGACCCTCCTCCGGGTAGCGAAAAGCTCGTGGGTGGGGGATAATGCCTCATCACGGATTCGAACCGAAAGAAAACGGTCCGAAGGGAATTTCCAGCCGGCCAAGCTCCCCGGGGCCGGCTCGACCAACCTGAACTGAGGTACTCCATGAGGAAGCAGCGAGCCATGGGTTCCCCGCCGATCGTCCTGACCCTCCTTCTCCTGTTTTCGCTCCCACTCTGGGTCGGGGGATGTCTCGATGACGAGCCTCCAAGGGAAGAGGTCCCGTTCGTTCTCGCCGGCACCCTGGTGGAGAACTCAGAGTACGCCGCTCGGAGACAACGGCTGATGGACGAAATCCCCGACGGTATCGCCATCATTCCCGGCGCGACCTCTCAGATCGCCGGGGATCAGTTCTTCCAGAGCAACGACTTCCTCTACTTCACCGGAGTCGAAGCACCCGACGCCTGGCTCATCGTGGACGGGGTCAAACGGGAGAGTACCCTCTTCCTCACTCTGGATGAGCATGATGCCCGGGGTGAGGGGATCCCTCCCGAGTTGGCGACTGGGCCTGAGGAATACACCGGGCTCGAACATGCTCTGCCGGTGGAGGAGATGCAGTCTGTGCTCGCTGACCTGGCCCGGCAAATCGGCGTTTTCTACCTCTCCCATCAGCCGGAAGAGTTGCCCGGCATGAACACCCAAGAGGTATTCCGTGCGCTCCAGCAGGTCATGACCGAGAACCCCCTGGACGGCCGGCTCACCAGGGAGCTTCAGCTCGCGGAGCGTTTGAAGGAGCTCTATCCAGGGGTGGAACTCAGGGATTGTTTCCGCACTATCCAGGTCTTGCGAAAGATCAAGTCACCTGCCGAGGTAGCCCTGGTTCGGGAGGCGGCCCGGATCGGGGTCCAGGCCCACCTGGAGTTCATTCGCGGTACTGAAGTGGGCATGCCCGAAAGGGCCCTCGCCGCTCTATTCGAATTCGTTTCAAAGCGTGAGGGTGCTCAGGGATTGGCCTACGAAACCATCATCATGTCGGGAGAACACCATCCGTGGGGCCACTACCATCGGTATGACCGGACTCTGGAAGATGGGGATTTCATCATTCTCGACGCCGGCCCGGACTACGCCTACTACAACGCAGACATCTCCACTTCGTTTCCCGCGAACGGCCGGTTCACACTGGAGCAGCGGGAATTGTACGAGCTCGGCCTGGGTATCCGGCAGGTTTGTTTGGATAACTACAGACCCGGTACCACCTTCAGCGCGGTGGGGGAGGAGATTCGGGCTTGGCTATCTGAGAATGGATTCGACCCCTCCGAAAGCCGCTTCCGAGGGCTCATCAGGTGGGGGTGCTACAACCACCCCATTGGAATGGCCACCCATGACGTCATGGCATCCATGACGGGCCCGGACGAACCCCTGGAGCCCGGATTCGTCTTTGCCTGTGATATCAATATGCCCGAAACCGAGACCATGGGGATTCGTATCGAAGACACCGTGGTGATCACGGAAGACGGCTACGAGAACCTCTCGGCGGGGCTGCCTCGGACGGTGGAGGAGATCGAGGCTTTCATGATGGCGAAGGGTCTACTTCAGAGGGTGAGGAGATGAGGATGCCCCGTCTTCCGATGCCAGGATCCGTCGGATTCTGGTGGGTGTTTTCACTCGCCCTGCTTTCCGTCCTACCACTCGGTGCCCAACAGGTGGACGTCTGGAGCCGGCCGGTCCAAACCGAGCGAAACCGCACCAGTGATTTCATCCATTACCGGGTGAGTTTGACCTTCGACCTGGACCGGAAGGCTTTCTGGGGCGAAAACCGGATCACATACACTCCCTTTTCCGACGGGGTGGATCGAATCGAGCTGGACACAGAGGAAATCCTCATTGGGTCCGCAGTTGATGCCGATGGGAAAAACCTTCCCTTTCAGCAATCGGACACCTCCGTGGTTATCTCCCTGGCCAGTCCCTTGGCTTTCGGAGACACGATCGACATCATCGTGACCTACCGAGGGGAGGACCCCCAGGAGGGCTTCTTCTTCGATGACGCCAGCGAGGACCATCCCCAGATGGTCTCCACCGACTCGTGGCCCAATGAGGCTCATCACTGGATCCCCCTGTTCGACTACCCCAACGACAAGGTGACCCACGAGCTCATCATCACCGTACCGGAGGGGAACAAGGTTCTCTCCAACGGTCGAATGGTAGGGGTCACCGAGGACGATGAGGCCGGGACAACGACCTGGCACTGGTCACAGGATCGCCCCCATTCCACCTACCTCATGATGTTGGCCATCGGCCCCTTCGCCGTCATCGAGGACTCGTTGGGCGATCTCCCCATCAACTACTGGGTCTATCCGGAGGACGCCGAGGATGCACGGTGGATCTTCGAAAAGACCCCCCGGATGATCGCTTTCTATAATGACCTCTTCGATTATCCCTACCCCTGGGCCAAGTACGACCAGGTCACCACCCCCCATGTGGGCGGCGGGGCCGAGGCCACATCAGCCACGATCCTTGGAGATGGGGTGATCCACGACCGGAGGGCTGAACAGGACTTTTCCTGGGAGCGGATCATTGCCCACGAGATCGCACACCAGTGGTGGGGAGATCTGATCACGCTGCGGGAATGGTCCCACACCTGGCTGAACGAGAGCTTCGGCACCTACTCCGACTACCTCTGGACCCGGGCCGAGAAGGGCGAGGATGAGGGCGCCTGGGACCTGCTTGGGAAAAAGAACCAGTACCTGAGGGAGGCCGAGAACAGGTACATCCGACCCATCGTGTTCGATCGATATGACAACCCCGGCGATAACTTCGACTCTCACACCTACCCGAAGGGCGCCTGCATCCTCCACCAACTCCGGTACATCCTGGGGGACGAAGCCTTCTTTCGGACCCTGAGTGCCTTCCTCCATGAGTTCGCCTTCCAACCGGTGGACACCCACGATTTCATGAAAACGGTGAAGGAGATCACCGGCCGGAACATGGACGGGTTCTTCGAGCAGTTCATCTTCAAGGCGGGGCATCCGGTTTTTGAGGTGACTTCAGATTGGAATGCAGAGGCCGGTGAGGTCCGATTGCAGGTGGCCCAGGTCCAGAGCCGGGATCACGATGTCCCCCTCTACCGGATGCCGGTTCGAGTTGGAATTGTCACCTCGTCGGGAAAGACGGTGGAAGAGGTTTGGCTCACCGGGGAGAACGACACGTTCGTTTTCAATAGCACTGAGAAGCCACTTCTGGTCCGCTTCGACGAGGGTAACTGGCTCCTGAAGGAGTGGACCTACAACAAGAGCAGAGAGGAGCTCCTCTTCCAGGCCGGATCAGACGACGTCATCGGGAGGGAGTGGGCGGTGAGGGAGTTGGGAGGGCTAGCCGCGGATCCTGTGGTCACCGGAGCCCTGGCTTCCTTTTCCTCGGAGGATCCATTCTGGGCGGTTCGGGTCGCTGCCGTGGAGACGTTAGGGGGAATGGGTGAAGAGGGAACAGTTGAGTCCTTCAAAGGGGCTGCTCTCGATGAGGACTCCCGGGTCAGGAGAGCGGCCATTCGGGCCTTGGGAGAAAGAGGCGATTTGAATCTTTCTCCATTCTTCAAGGAACGCTTCAAACAGGACGATTCCTACCTCGTTCAGGCCGAAGCCCTGAGGGCCATCGGGAGAAGCGGAGACCGAAATCATCTCCCATTCCTCCGGGAGGCTCTGGAGATTCCGTCCCACCAGGACGTGATCCGTCAGGCAGCCGAATGGGCCATGGATGAACTCTCGAAGGGTACGTAAAGGGGCAGGCGAATGTCGTTCGGAGTCAATAAAAGCGAGTCGGACCAAGAGCAGACGCCGAAGCGGCGCATCGTAAGAGCCGTCACCAGAGAGACCATTGTTGCGCTGGTTGTCCTGTGCGGGATCTTCGCCGCTTTCACCATGAAGATGGGTGTGGCCTTCACCTTCAAAACGGCTATGGAAACGGCTCACGATCTGATCTTGAACACTGTCCTCTTTCTGATGGGTGTGATTGTTCTGGCCGGTGCCTTCACTTCCCTGATTTCAGAATTCGGCATCGTTTCGGTTGCCAACCGAGTCCTCTCTCCTCTCATGAAGCCCCTCTTCGGACTCCCGGGTGCGGCATCCATTGGTGCCGTCACGACCTACCTATCGGACAACCCGGCCATCATGCCCTTGGGAGTCGACAAAGGGTTCCTGAAGTACTTCAAAAAGTGGCAGGTTACCACGCTGGTGAACCTGGGCGCCGTGTTCGGCATGGGACTCATCGTGACCACGTTCATGCTGGCCCAATCATCCCAGGGTGAAGGTCTCGGGAGAGCCGTTCTGCTGGGCAACATCGGCGCCATCCTCGGGGGCATCGTCAGTGTCAGGCTGATGGGGATTTTCGGGAAAAGGAAGTACGGCAAGCTCGAGGGTGTCCTGGCCGAGGACGACGAAGGTTACGATTTGCTGCGCTTTCGGGAGGTGCGGGAAGGAAACGTGCCGGAGAGGGCTCTCCAAGCTCTCCTCGATGGCGGTACCCACGGCGTAAAGACGGGCCTGGACATCATGCCCGGCATCATCATCGTCTGCACCGTCGTCATGATGCTCGCCTTCGGGCCGGGCGAGACGGGTTACACCGGTGGTGCGTACGAAGGAATCGCGTTCTTCCCATGGGTGGGAGAGAAGCTGTCTTTCATCATCGAGCCGCTGTTCGGATTCTCCAATCCCCAAGCGATTGCGTTTCCGGTCACATCACTCGGGTCCGTGGGAGCCGCCATAGCCATGGTGCCCCAATTCCTGGAAACCGGAATCATCGGTGCAAAGGGCATCTGCGTCTTCACCGCCATCGGTATTTGCAACGCAGGCTTTTTGAGCGTTCACATTGGGATGATGGACGGGTTGAAGGAGCGGGATCTGGCGAGCGTTGCCATCGCCACCCACTTCATTGGGGGCCTTTGTGCCGGCGTCTTCGGGCACGCCCTTTTTCTAATGTTCGGTTGATTCCATCTCTTACTGGATGATCCTTTTGAATAGTTCCAGGTTGATGATTCGGCCGCAGACGACCGCCACGACCTTCTTGCCCCGAATCTGCTCCCTTCTTTTTAACAGCCCCCCCACGCTCAGGGCCGCCGACCCTTCCGTCACCAGGCGATGTTGCTCGAAGAGAAGGCGGATGGCCGCCTCGATCTCTTTTTCGGCCAACAACAGGGTGTTATCCACGTATTGCTGACAAAAGCCCAGCGTGATGGTGTCTTCATCGAGGGCGCCCGCGCACGTGTCAGCCAGCGTCGGTAGGTGTTCCGTCTCGACAACCCTGTTGGCTCTTACAGACTGGTACATAGCCGGAGAATTCTCCGGTGAGACACCGAAAATCTCCACATTGGGATTCTTGGATTTCAGCCAACCGGCCGACCCGGACACCAACCCCCCTCCGCCGCAGGCAAAGAAGGCCGCATCCAGATCGGGGAGTTGCTGGTAGATCTCGTAGCCGCAGGTTCCCTGACCCCCGACTACCAGGGGATCGTTATAGGGCGACACATAGATCTTGCCTTCGACTGTGGCCACTCTTCGGGCTTCTTTCTCAGCATCCCAGGGGACGTCGCCGTGGACGACAAGGTCCAGTCCGTGGGCTCTCAATAGCTCCAGGCGGGAGGGTTCGATGTCCCGGGCCACATAGATCGTGGCTCGGTGTCCTCTGATCTTCGCGGCCTCGGTAACAGCCAGGGCGTAGTTTCCTGTTGAAGCCGAAACAATCCCCCGCTCCATCTCTTCCTCCGTGAGGGAGAGGATCTTGTTGATGGCGCCGCGGAACTTGAAGGAGGAGGTTCTCTGCATCAAATCCAACTTGAGCCAAACCTCGCCACCGACCTGATCGCTGAGGAAGGGAGAATACTCGAGAGGTGTGGGCGACAGGTACTCCTTGCATCTCTCGTAGGCATCACGGACCAACTGGGGCACATCGAGGGGCGTGGAGGGCTCGGTGTTCATCTTAGGTCTCGGTTGATCGGTTGATTGGGATAGAGGCACCCTGGCTAGCTGCCCGGGGCCCCGGAAACAGGGACGGCCTCCTGGGCAACCAAGGCTACCACCGCTCGGGTCAGCTCAGCTGCGAAGGCGTAATCGTATGTAACTCCGCTGGGACTGCCGGAGTCGTTGGCTATGCGATCCGAGGCGTCCTCGAAAGTGTGGTACGGCCCATTTGCATCCCAAAAGTCTGGCAGGGAGTTCTCGATAATCAGTATGGCTGGGATGCCCGCTTCCCGGAACGGATCGTTGTCGCTCTGGGACTCGGTGTCGATGATCGTATCGTTTACGATCAGGGACGGGACATATAAGGCTGCCGCCTGAAGAAAGGCCTCGGCCCAAGCCATCGAAGGCGGGTGGTCCGCTTTGGCCTCCACTTCGGCATCGATGATCGTTTTCGGGTCCACGTCCGATCCGGGCCGAAGGATCATATCAAGGTTGATCATGCCCACGATGTTCTCGCCGGCGGTGACCACTTGGCTGTCGACGTACTCCTTGCTTCCCTCCAGGCCATCCTCTTCGGCGTTGAAGCCGATGAAGCGGATCGTGGATTCGAATTGATACTGGCTTAGCACCCGGGCGGCCTCGAGGACGCCGGCCGTGCCGGAGGCATTGTCGTCGCCGCCGGGACGGTCACCCTCGAGGTGGTCGTAATGAGCACCGATTACGTAGATCCTCTCAGGGGTCTTCGTGCCGGTGAGTTCGCCCACCACGTTCAGATGGTCTCCTTGAACGGAGACGCTGAGGCCGATGGCCGAGAAAGCGTCCTGGAGGTACAGGCGAGCTTCCTGGTTTCCGAGTGAGCCGAGGCCTTCATGAGCGTCGCGGTTTCGGAAGCCCATGTCGTATTCGGCCCCGCCGTAAAGGCCGAGCCCCATGTTCTCGATGTCCAGCTGGTAGGTCTGGTAGTGGGTTTGGGACACGCCATCGACTACTTCCTGAGTTGATGGAATGGCCGCCTCCCGGGTGCATCCGGATGCCACTGCGACGAGTAGGACAGCTGTGGTTGGCGCCACCCAGACCTTCAACCGATTTAGCATCATCCCTCCAGGTGAGTTCTTACGGCATTGGCTCAATCAAGAGCCTGCCGCACTCTTGCGATACCCCTTCGGATATCACCTTCGTCGTAGTGGGCAAAGGACAGGCGTAGAAAGTTCCGGAGATTGCCGGTGTTGGAAAAAACCGACCCTGCCTGGAACCCTGCCTGAAGCTCCCTCGCTCTGTCCCTTAAAGTTGCCGTATCTACATCACCGGCAAGCCGAATCCAGAAGAAGTACCCGCCATCGGGTCGCCGCCAGGTGGCTAGATCCCCGAACTGGGTTTCGAGGGAATTCTGCATCGCTTCGACGCGATTCCGGTACGTGCGTCTGAGCCTTTCGACATGGGCCGGAAGCACGCCGATATCGATTGCGTGTCGGACGATATGTGAGGAATAGTGGCTGATGCTCCCACCACTATTTACGAAGCCGTTCTCAAGGATGCGTTCTCGCAGTCTGGGGCCAGTCTGAATCCATCCGAGACGCATGGCCGGGGCAAGGATTTTCGAAAAAGAACCCAGGGAGAGAACTGTGTCGCTTTCTATCATCGTACCGAATGCAGGGGGCGGCTCGTCAAAGTAATGAAGGAGCTGATACACCTCGTCCGCTACGATAAGGAACTCATGCTTCTGGCTGAGTTCTATCAAACGAGCCCGGCGCTCGGCGCTCAGGCAATGTCCGCCGGGATTGTGGTAGCTGGGGATAGTGTAGATGAATGCCGGATCGTGATCGGCTAACAGTGCCTCCAGGGCATCGATGCTTACCCCATCCTCATCGGTGGGTACGCTTACCACGTTCAGGCCGTGGTCGCGAAAGATCTGAAAGGCCAGGAAATAGCTCGGCTCTTCAACAAAAACGGTGTCACCGGACTTACAGAAGACGGTGGACACGAGATCCAGCGCTTGAGAGCTCCCTCCGGTAACGAACAAGGACTCGGGCCGGACGGTGGTGTGGTATTCCTGGCTCAGATATCCCGCCAACGATTCCAGGAAACGCCCGTCGCCGGCCAGGACACCGTAGTTCAATTCGAGCGGATGGGCTTCACCGAGGAACGACTCGCTGGCTTCCTGAAGGAGATCGACGGGCAGCAGATCGGCTGAGGGCTGCCCGATGCCCAGGTTGATTGTGCCCGGTGGGGGCGCCCCATCGAACGTCACGATGCCGCTCACGATGTTTGGTCCTCTTTCGGGTCCCAGTGGCTGGAGGGTCGGGAATGACCATACGCTGACGGGAAAGCCTGAAAGGAGGACGGAATCCGATATATGGCAATAGTGATTGTGGGTCCCGCCCCGTCAGGGGATGGGGAAGGGAAGGGGGGACCCGGTCTCCGCTATCCTGGCGGTGGCTGCCACCAACTCTCGGGTGATACCCGGCTCGTGGGACGAGTGACCGGCATCGGGAACGATGACGGCATCCAGCTCAGGCCATGCGTGGCAAAGGTCGTCCAGATTCTTGACCGGGCAGACCAGGTCGTAGCGGCCGTGCACCGCGAAGGCCGGGATTGAGCGCAGGCGGTCGACCCGGTCCAGGAGCTTCGTGTCCGGCTTGAAGCGTACGTTTCGGAAGTAGTGGGCTTCCAGGCGGGCCAGGTTCCAGGCCAACTCCGGCTCACCGAAAACGTCACTGAACTCCGGGTTGGGCAGGAGGGTGCAACAAGACCCCTCGTAGATCGACCAGGCCTTGGCCGCCGCCAAGGCTGCCTCCTTATCTTCCCCGTCGAGTCGCTTCCAGAATGCCTCGAGAAGGTCGTCCCGCTCATCCTCAGGGATCGGCTCCACGAACTGCCGCCACAGCTCGGGCTGGATCTTGCCCATCTCGTACAACCACCATTGGATTTCCTCGTCCCGGAGCATCCATATGCCCCGAAGAACCAGGCTCCTTACTCGATCCGGATGCTCCTCGGCGTAGGCCATAGCGAGGGAGCTGCCCCAGGAGCCGCCGAATACGTGCCAGGTGTCGATACCCAGCTCGCTTCGGAGCTGCTCCATGTCGGCCACCAGATGGGCTGGGGAGTTGTCCTTCAGCTCGCCGGCCGGCGAGGACCGGCCGCAGCCGCGCTGGTCGAATAACACCGTGCGAAACCGGTCTGGCGCGAAAAAGCGCCGGTCGGTGGTGCTGCAGCCTGCGCCGGGGCCGCCATGGATGAAGAGCATCGGCAGGCCGTCCGGTGTCCCGCACTCCTCATAATAAAGAGTGTGCAGATCATCGACCTGCAGCTGACTGGTACGGTAGGGTTCGATCGCCGGATGGAAATGTTCGTTGGCCATGACATACCCCGATTTTTCAGTTTTTCCCAGCTGCCCTGGACTTCGGTTCGGATCCAAATCCAGGACCCCTGACGAACTCACCGGGCCGCTCATCGGTGACCGTCCCGTTCGCCACGGCCACTGCCCCGTTTACGATCACATAGTCGAAGCCTTCACTGTACTGGTGTGGGTCGGCGAAGGTGGCCCTGTCGACGACGTCGGCCGGGTCGAAGAGGACCAGATCCGCGATGAAGCCGGGGCGGATGATGCCACGGTCATGGAACCCGAAGGCCCGTGCCGGCAGCGACGTCATGCGACGGACGGCTTCCTCCAGAGTCAACAGCCCGCGCTGTCGCACAAACTCAGCGAGCACTCGGGCGTTGGTCCCGTACGACCGGGGGTGCGGTTGACCGGCGCCATGCTTTTTGACGCCTCCGTCGCTGGCGACGATGGCGTTAGGATACTGGAGGATCTGGTCGACGTCCTCCAGGCTCATATAGTGATAAACCATGGAGGCACCGTAGGGGTTACCGGCAGCGCCGCCTTCGACCATCATCCCCAGGATCGTGTTTATTTCGTTGTCCAGGGTCGGTTCCATTCCGGCGAGAAGGTTGATCTCGCTGATGGTCTTGCCGTTCCATTCCGGGTTCGGCGAATACTCCGCGACAGCGGCAAAGGAAAAGTCGTCGTAACCCTGGTCCGCGAGGATGGACTTCATCTCTGCGACGATGAGTGAACGGGTGGAGGGGTCTTCAATCCTCTGGGCGATCTCTGTCGCCTCACCGGCGACCGCCCAGCGGGGTAGGTTTACGCCAAGATTTGTGCTGGCCTTAACGTATGGATAGACGTCGATCAGGACGTCCACACCGCTGGTCCGATGCGACTCCACCAGTTCGATAGCCGCTCCGATGCTCCCCCACCGCGTGCGTCCCTTGACCTTGAAGTGGGAAATCTGAACTGGCATGCCGGCTTCCCTCCCGACCGAAACGGCTTCATTGATCGACTCATGGAGGGCGGCCCCCTGTTCACGAATGTGGCTCGTGTAGATCCCGCCGTAGTCCGCCGCCACCCTGGCGAGGCTGATGACCTCGTCCGTGTCGGCATAGGTACCCGGCACATAGAGGAGGCCTGTTGAGAAGCCCACCGCGCCGTCTCTCATCGCCTTTTCAATCAGTGCCTGCATCTGTTCGAGCTCGGGCTCGGTCGCCGGCCGGTCATCCAAGCCCATGACCGCACTCCGGACCGAGTTGTGGCCGACCAGGGTGGCCACGTTGATGCCGAGCCCGGTCAGGCCACGACTCCACTCGCCGATATCCGTCTCTGAGCCACCGCAGTTGCCTCCGACAACGGTCGTCACCCCGTCGAGGAGGAAGTTGTCGGCCCGGGGGATATTGCTGAGGCCGCCCCCCTGTCCGGAGGATTCGGCGTGGGTATGCACGTCGATGAAGCCTGGCGCGAGAATACGTCCGGCAGCATCGATAACCTGACGGGCATCAACACCGAGGTTGGTACCCAGGGCAACGATGCGACCGTCGTCGACCGCGACATCCCCAACGAACCAGGGGCTCCCGGTCCCATCGATTATTCGCGCGTGGCGGATCAGTAGATCGACCGCCTGGGCGTCAGCCTCGAAGGCACCAGCGCCTAGCAACAGGATCAGGCAAGCCGAGCTGAGGTATTTCAACAATTTCGCCATTTGTCCCTCGTTTGAGTTGGGAAACGAACTCGCGCCTAACCTGACATGGTGCTTTGAGGTGCCGTACAAAATCCGCGTCACCAGCGTTCAGGGCAACCTAACAGCGGTCACCAGAGTCCGCCTGGCCCGGAAGAGGCTGACGGGCGATCACCCCTAAGTGGTATATTCTTTTCCGACTCCCCGCCCTATCTTGGGTTGTCCTTCACACCTTGATCCGACGTGCTCTTGAGGGCTCTAAATGCGAAGCTCCTGTAGTTCGCCACTCTTGACGGCCTGTCTGTCAGTCCTGATTCCCCTACTTATCCCCAGTTCGGCCCAAGGCCAGCATCCGGGCCTGGGCTTCGATTTCAAGATGGGCTACTCTGAGATCGGTGGGGACTGGGGGGAAGTACTGAACGACGGAGTCGACGCCGAATTCAACTTCTACTACGGCCTCGAACAGGTACGTTTTGGGTTCGGCTTCAACATGGTCTCTTATGATCTCTCGGTCCCCGTAGGAGAGGTCGACAGCGCAAGTCAGGTCGGGGCGCAATTCTCCGTGGCCCACGCCTTCCTGAAGGGCTCCCGGGTCCAACCGTACATCGAAGGGCGCCTGACCTGGGACCGATTTCGACCGGAGAACCTCGTAGCGGGGTTTCCCCCCGAAGAGGAAGAAGAGAATAACGCTCCCACCTACAGCGGGTGGGGTGGGACGGGTGTCTTAGGCTTTTTCGTACCGATCTCGGGCAATGTCCTGGCGGATTTATCCGCCCGGTACGGCGGTTTCGGGACTTCCGAAGCAGACCTGGAATATCTGGATCTTCCGGTGGTGTCTTCCGGCAACCGATGGGGGGTGAGAGTTGGAATCGTCTGGTATCCGTAAACGTTCCGCTGTTCGGTGCTTGGCCCTTTCCTGGCTCCTACTCGCCCTCCTGCTTCCGGCTGCCAGCCAGGCCCAGCAGGCCGGGCAAAGTCAGGAAACCAACCAGTCCAAGGAGCAGGAGATCGACCCCTGGGGAGCGAAGCGCAGCTTCGGCCTGGCCACTGGGGAGCTCTTGATATCCAATCTGCTCCCCTGGGCCTTCAACGAGTTCCCCCGGGAAGCGGCCTTCAGCCAGATGAATCCCGCCAGCTGGTTGCACAACCTGCAGGAAGGGATGGGCTGGGACGACAACCACTTCTCCACAAACCAGTTCGCCCACCCCTACCAGGGCGCCCTCTATTACAACTCCGCCCGGGCCAACGGCCACAGCTTCTGGGAATCCGCAGCCTGGCCCTTCGTCGGCAGCCTCATGTGGGAGTGTTGTGGGGAAACCCACCTTATGTCGGCGAACGACTTCGTCAACACCGGGATGGGGGGAATCGCTCTGGGGGAGATGCTCTACCGGACGTCCTCCCTGGTCCTGGACAACACCGCCACCGGGTGGGGGCGTTTTTGGAGGGAACTCGGGGGCTTTGCTCTTGATCCGATCCGGGGGTTCAACCGGCTGATCACGGGAAGGTCCAGACGGGTATTCGACAACCCGGCCAACTCCCTGGATAAAAGCCCCTCCCTGTTCTCGAACAGACTCCGCGGCGGTCTCCGCGGGTTCTCGGAGGATACGGGTTTCGCCGACACGGAATACAAGGCGTTCCTGAGCTTCGATCTTCAGTACGGGTCTCCTTTCCTGATCGAGCGGAACCGGCCCTTCGAGTTCTTCCTGCTCTCTGCTCAGATCAATTTTGATGACGTTAAAAAGCTGGGGAAACTCAACGTCCACGCCAACCTCTACTACCGAGATATCGGTGATTCAGAGAAGCATCGCCATCGGTTAATGGTTCTCCAGCACTTCGACTACTGGAACAATGTGGCCTTCGAATTCGGTGGCCAAAGCGTCGGGTTAGGCATCATCTCCAATTGGGATCCCGGCGAACAGGGGAAATGGGGGCTGACCACTGTGGCTGAAGGGATCTTCTCCCCCATGTCGGCGGTGAGCTCCGATTTCGCTTTCGTCGCTGAGGTCCCAGGGGTGAGAGAGAACCTCAGGAGCTACGACTTCGGCCTGGGTGCGGGGGCGGGGGCAGGATTGGCTCTGACCAAGGACAATGACCGGTTCCTTGATCTGGCCTATTACGCCACCTACATAAACACTCTGAACGGCTCCGTCACCAACGGGTCCGACGCTTGGCATCTCATCCACAGCTTCTTGGCTCGGCTCGACGTCCCGTTGGGCGACGCATGGGGTGTGGGGGCCGACTACGAGCTCTTCCTCCGAAACAGCTATTACTCGGCTGACGACTTTGAGAACACGGTGCAAAAGAGTCCTCAGTTCCGGGTCTTCGCCACCTGGAAACTCGGGAGCTGGGGGCCGACGGGATTCGGCGGGTAGGACCCGTCGGACCCCGAGGACCGCCCCCCCCCTCTGTGATCACACTCATTCGTCTGAGGCGGGGGGCTGCGTACTTCCTCGGAGTCGTTCTCCTTTCGGCCTCCGGCGCTTCTAGCCGACCCCTCCAAGCCCAGGAGTCCGATGGGTCCACTGCTGGGGCAGTGGGTGCTGCTGCTCTAGGCGCCTATTCCGGCACCTTCCTCGGGCTCACCGGTTCCCTCGTTCCCTGTAGTCAGAGGACCAGTGGGCTCCTCTGCACCCGGGTCTCGGCGGTGGTCGGAGGGGTGTTGGGAGGGGCTAGCGGAGCCGTTATCGGTGCCAACGACTCCGACCGGGCCTGGAACCACGCACGAAACGCCGGGATCGGAGCGGCAGTCGGGAGCGTGACAGGACTCTTCCTCAGGCGCGTGGTCCGGCACTATGGCTGGTGGGACGCCGGAGCAGGGGCCGTGTTAGGGGCGGCCATTGGCGCGGCCCCCGCAGGCGCCGGGATCGGGTTCGCTTCGGGGGCCCTGGTGGGAACAGTGCTTTGGCAGGCAGTCCCGTCCTTCGAAGTGGCGGACGCCGTCGCTCTGGGGCTTGGGGGCATGGCTCTGGGAGGCCTGGCGAGCTGGGTTGTCTCGGCCGTGAATTCCGCCGAGGACGGAGGGGAGATCGAACTCTACATCCCCCTCAACGCTTTATTCGAACTGGTGGGTTGGTAGGGTGGCCAGGTTTACCCAACTCTCCTGGGCCTTCGGCGTGGCTCTCTTCCTTTCGGGTTGTGCCATCCACCACGAGATGGCCCGAACAACCCCGGCCGGATGGTGCCCCGACAGGGTCGCTTCCCTGGACTGGCGGTTCAGCCCTCCGGGGGTGGACCGGAGTGAGGCGCCACCGATCACCTGGTATAGCCACCCCTCCCCGGAGGACCAGGAATCAAACGGGGCATGGTGCGAAACCCTCGGGCCGCCCACCGTCCTTCCCCAACCCCACGGAAACCTGCTCTCGATTGCGACGGACACCATCACCTTCGGGACATGGAACGTCTGGGTCGGAGGAGGAGACCTGAAAAACTTCCTGGCCGCCGAACTGGCGTTGGCCTGCGACGCCGATGGCCCCCGGCCACTCCCCGGCTTCAAGCCGTTCGTTCTCCTTCTCCAGGAAGCGCACCAGAGGTCGACGCTTGTCCCGAAGGTGCCCAAAGATGCACCGATCCCTTGGAGGACGGGGCCTGAGACGAGGGCTTCTGACGCCCTTGATGTGGTCGGAGTGGCGAAAAGCTGCGGCCTGGCCCTGGCCTACATTCCCTCGTCCAGAAACGGGTGGGAGAGCGATGGCGCCTGGGGGGAGGACAAGGGAAACGCCATTCTCAGCAGTCTCCCCCTGAATGACGTAGTCGCCATTGAGCTCCCATTCGAAGCAGGCAGGAAGGTGGCGGTGGGAGCGGAGGTCCGGCTGCCTTTGGATCCCGGCGGACCGCAGGGCGCCAAGTCACATTTGGAGATCTCCGTCGTATCCGTTCACCTCGACGTGGCCTCGACCCTGGCACGAACACTGACGACCGGGAACAGGACCCGGGAACGACAGACCGAAGGTCTTCTGAAGGCCCTGGAGCTCCACGGATGGGCTACGGGCCCTTCCGTGGTGGGTGGGGATTTCAACACCTGGTCATCTCGGGACGCATCGCTCAAAGCCATGATCCGGAGCTACCCCCAATCCCCTCCCATCACGAGTCAAACCACGCGCGGACCCTTCCCAACCGACCATGTGCTGTTCAGGGCCGGGCCGGAGGAAGTGCTGTCCCTCGTTCCCTCATCCTACCGTGTCCTCAAGGATCCATACGGCTCCGACCACCAGGCTCGGCTTCTCCGCATCTCGGTCGGGGGGGGGTGAGCCCCGGACCGATCGAACTTGCCCCGGCGGCGAAAGGTGAGGATTCTCCCTGATATGCCCACGGGCCTTCGGACTTCCTATCCTTCTTTCTCTTTTTCCCTATCCCGGCAACAAAAGTTATGAACCGGATCCGTCGAACCTCTCGAAAGACGATCATCGCCGGCGCTCTCTTTCTCGCTCTGGCCCCCACTTCCCCCGTCGCGGCCCAGAGCAAGGCATGTGAGGGCCTCGACCGGCCCTGCGTGGCCCTGGTCCTCGCCGGTGGGGGGGCTCGAGGTGGAGTCCATGCGGGCGTGATCAAGGTTTTAGAGGAGATGCAGGTTCCCGTTGACCTGATTCTGGGGACCAGCATGGGTGCGGTGGTCGGGGGCGTGTACTCGGTGGGATATGACGCGATCGAACTGGAGTCGGTCATGGCCGCCATCGACTGGGGCAGCATCTTCGCCGCCCGCCCCCCCCGGCGGGACCGATCCATGCGGCGGAAGGAGGAGGACTACGTTTTCACCATGAGCCTGGAGCTGGGGATGAAGGGACTCAGTCCCCAGCTGCCTCGGGGGCTGATTCCGGACCAGAACCTCAACTTCCTGCTACAGATGCTCACCGGTTCCGTCACTGGGATCGACGATTTCGACCAACTTCCGACCCCTTTTCGGGCTGTTGCGGCTGACGTGGTTACAGGTGAGGCAGTCGTCCTTGGGGAAGGCAGCCTCGCCAATGCTATTCGAGCCAGCCTGTCTCTCCCTGCGATCTTCGCGCCGGTCTCCCTGAACGACCTCCTGCTGGTGGACGGGGGGGTAGCCATGAACTTCCCGGTGGAGCTGGCCCTGGAGGCCGGGGCCGACGTCATCATTGCCGTTGAGATGCCCCGCCCCCTGCAGGGAAAGGAGGAATTCGAGACGGCCCTGTCGGTGGTCAGCCGCATGAATAAACTCCTGACCGAACGCCCCCAGACCCGCTCCCGGGAATTGCTGCGGGACCAGGACATCCTCATGCACCCCGAACTTCACGGAATCGAGACGCTGAATTTCGACCGGGTCATGGAGACGGTTCAGTACGGTGAAGAAGAGGCCCGGCGGTTCCAGGACCAGCTCGCCCGCTACGCCCTCTCCGACTCAGCGTGGGAGCAGTTCCGCGCGGGCCGTGTGAAGCCTTCCACCGAACTCCCCACCGTGGACTTCATCCGAGTGTCAGGCTCATCGGCGCTGAGCGAGGAGGTCATTCTGGCACGGCTAGGACTCCGTGCCGGAGCCCCCCTCGACGCGGAAATCCTCCAGCGAGATCTGGGGCGGGTCTTCGGACTGGGCTGGTTCGAACGGGTGGGCTACCGGTTCGTAAGGGAGAGTGGGCAGGTTGGCCTGGAGATTCTGTTGGAGGACAAGCCTTGGGGCCCCCGGTATCTCCGGGCGGGACTTCGGATGTATGACAATCTCTCCGGGCAGAGCGGGTACCGACTCAGCGTCAGCTACCTCTCCGGACCGGTCAACGGACGGGGCGGGGAGATCCGGCTGACGGGTACCTTGGGGGATCCGCTCTCCATAGCCGGCGACTTCTACCAGCCCCTCGACCATACCGGGCGGTTCTTCGGAGCCCTGAACGCGTCCTTCAGCCGGTTCACTTCCCGGCCCCAGTTCGACGCAAACGAGGGGGCCTTTCTGGCCGAGGGGCGGTGGCGTCGTCTGTCTGGATCTCTCGGATTCAACATCGGGTCCTCGGCTGAGGTTCGTGTCACACCCCAATACGTCGGACTGGACGGAGAGACTTCGGGTGGGGACACTACGGCCGTGGACGTGGATACCGACGAGGTCAGCCTGGAAACCCGAATTCTGGTCGATCGCCTGGACCATCCCTTCTTCCCCAGCCACGGCACCGAGTTGGAGGTGAGATGGATCGCCTCGACCGACTGGGCGGCGGGAGACCAGAGTTTTCATGTGGGCTTGGTCCGAGGGTCCGTCGGTGGTTCTCTTGGTCCGAATGCCCTGCGGGTCGGCCTCGAGGCTGGTTCGAGCTTCGGGACCGAGGTACCCCTTTACCGTCACTTCCGTCTCGGTGGGATTGGAAGGCTGTCCGGCCTCGGAAACTCCACAATCTCCGGCCGCTACCTGGGGCTGGGTTACCTGCGCTATGACCGCACGCTGCGGGATTGGCCAGCCTACGGGTTCCTTCGTCAACTCAGGGTGGGCCTCACGGCCGAGGCCGGGAACATCTGGGCCGAGAGCGGCCAAATCGACGTGGCGGACCTTCTGTACGGGGGCGGTGCCTTTATCGGGGTCGACACCCGATTCGGCCCGTTTCTTATTGGGTTCGGGGTGGCCTCGGATTGGGATACAGCATGGTATTTCTCGCTGGGCGGCCGGTGATCCCGGGGCCCGTCCCTTACCCGAGGACGCGACCATACCCATTGCGGTTGTTGGAAAAGCCCAAGAGATTTCGGAATCCGTTACGGTTTTCGGGGAACTCCGAGAGCTTTCGGGTGGTTTTACTCCATATATTGTCGCCGAGGCTCAAGCCGCTCACAGGTTCTTCCGAGCGGGTGGCCCCGGCGTATGAACGACGATCCTCCATTTGAGAGACGAAACGATGAAACTCACGCGCGCGCTTACCGCCCTGGCGGCTCTGTCCATGGTCGCCTGCTCCGGGCTTTCTGTGACCCAGGACTTCAGTCCCGGAACCGATTTCTCCCGTCTTCAAAGCTGGGACTTTATGCCGGCGTCCGAGCGAGCGGGTGGTGACCCCCGGGGGGACAACGACATCGTAGAACAACGCATTCGCGGCGCAATTGAGGATCAGATGGCCGCGAAGGGGTTCCAGCAGGTTAATTCTGGCGACGTCGACTTTCGGGTAGGGTACTACCTGATCCTGGACGATCGAGTCGACTATCATACCGTGAACACCTATTACGGTGGTGGATGGGGATACGGACGGATGTACGGCGGCCGCTACGGTGGGGGCTATGGGGGTTCACAAACCACCGCAGTCGAATACACTCAGGGTTCCCTGATCGTGGATTTCTTCGACCTCGAGTCGAAGGAGTTGGTGTGGCGTGGATCGGCCGAGGGGAAAGTGCACGAGACCGCCGATCCCATGCAAAAGCAGGAGCGGGTGAACCTGGCGATTCAGAAGATCCTGGCCCAGTTCCCGGGCAAGGGCTGATCCTCGAGGGGGTTTCACGGACCCCTGACGGAACGATGGATCATGGGTGAACCAGGGAGGAAATTTCTACGCTTCCTCGGTGAGTTAAAGCGGCGGCGCGTAGCGCGGTCTCTCCTGGTCTACCTCGCTTCGGCCTTCGCGATTCTCGAGGCGGTGGATATCCTCGTGCCTACGCTGGGCTTGCCAGCATGGACTCTCCAGGCGGTCTTGGTTCTGCTGGTCCTGGGCGTGCCGGTCACCGCGGTTATCAGCTGGACGTACGATTTAACCTCTGGTGGCTTCGTGACCACGCCGTCCCAGGACCACCTGGATGCGGGAACTGTCGCCGGGCCCCTCCCCCGGCCGACCGTCGGGGCACACTGGCTTTCGGGGGGCTCCATCGGCCTGATCGGGTTCTTCGTTCTTGTGGGTGTGGCCGCAGGCTGGTTTCTCGAGCCCCTGATCAGGGGTGAGGACCGAGGAGCCTCCAGTGGGCGGGACCCCGGAGACACCCGGCCGTCCATCGCCATTCTTCCCTTCGAGAATCTGACCAGCAGTGAGGAGATCCGTTTTTTCGCTGACGGAATCCACGAGGAGGTTCTGACCTCTCTCTCAAAGGTCTCTGACCTGAAGGTGATTCCGCGCATCTCGGTTCTCGAATATCTGGGCGGGGCCCAAGACGTGCAGTCCATCGCCGCCGAACTTGGTGTGGACCACCTGGGCACGGGGACGGTTCAGCAGTCCGGGGACCGGGTCCGGGTGGGCGTGCACCTCATCGACGTGGGAACCGGGGAAGAGCTGTGGGGCGAGACCTACGAGCGAACATTTTCCGATGTCTTCGCCATCCAGGCCTCAATCGCCCGGAACGTGGCGGGCTCCCTGGTTACCACCCTCTCACCGCAGGCCGAGGCTCGACTCTCCGCCGGTCTGGAGACGGACTCCCTGGCCTACCTCCTCTATGTCCGTGGCGCCGAAAGCCTGACCCGGGGAATACACTCCTTGAATCCCCGGGACATGGAGGATGCCGTCGGGTCCTTGGATGTGGCTGTGGAGCGGGACAGCACCTTCGCTCTTGCCCGGGCCTATCTCTCCGTTGCCCTCGAGTGGAGTGCTCGGGCGGCGACGGACCCGGAGAGAAAGTCAGAGTTTTCCAGGCGGGCCTCCCTGGAGGCTGCGGAGGCCCTACGGTTAGGTCCGGACATGGGAGAAGCCCTTTTCGCCATGGCCTTTCAGGGTTCCCAGAGCCCTGGCACGGAGCTCAGGACCCAGGAGGACATCGGATACCTCCGCCGGGCTGAGGAGGAGCTTCCAAATGGCGCCGCGGTCCTTCGAGAGTTGGCAGTACGGTTCTTCCGCCTGGGGAGGATGGAAGAAGCCGCCGAGTACAGCCGGAGGGCGGTGGAGCTGGTCCCCCGGTCGGCTCTCTACCAGTTCCAGGCCGGGGAATATGCCCGGCTCCTCCGGGATTTCGACACGTCTCTGAATCACCTGCGGACGGCGGTCACCCTCATGACGAGCGCCTCCCCGGAAGCCTCCGGCACCCTCTCCAACTCCATCTCCCTGGTGCATCTCGCCGCTGGAGGTGGGGTGGAGGGGTTGAGAAGGGTCCTCACGGAAGAGAGGGGTCTCGGTCTGGTCACCGGGAGGGGGCTCAGGGAGCGCCTGGAGGGTTTCCCGGAGCTTCTGGAGGGGGGAGAATTCGAAGAGTTCGTGGGGGGGCTTTCACCTGAAGCGTCCGACATCGAAGCCCGCTGCACCTGTTACGGGCTGAAGGCCTGGAACCACCAGGTGGCCGGGAGGGCGGCGGAGGCCAGGGCGTACTGGGACTCTCTGGCTGTGGAGATCCAGGACTCGCCGGGTTCCTCTTCCAACGACTGGGAGGAAACCCTTCGCTCGGCACGGTTGGGTCTGGCGTTGGCCCGGGCCGGTAGGGCCGAAGAAGGCCGGGACCTTCTCGAAGGGATCGTCCTACCCTCGACCCGTTCTCCGGTGGAATGGGATTTCCGGCATCTCCTGGCCCAGGCCTACGCCCAACTCGGAGAGGCTGAGCTGGCGGTGAAGGAGTTGACCACCCTCCTCCGAGCCCCCACCGGGATGACCGAGGAGAACCTCCGGACCCGGTTGTACTGGGAGCCGATCCGGACCCACCCGGCCTTCCAGGCCCTCATCAATCCCTGAACACCTAGCCTCCCGATCTCTCCTCGATGACGAAGGGGACCTCGATCCCAAACAGGAACCGCCATCGCCGCTGCTTGACACTCAACTTTTTCGACTCGAAGGGAGGGTTCGGGATCGGGCCTGTGCCCGCAAAGGGATTCGGAATCTCCTGGTCTGAGTTCCCGATGGAGAAGCCCAGGGTGATGTCGATCCAGCTCGCCTCGAAGGTCACTCCTGAGCCGAAGTGGTGGCTGTCGCCCTGAAAATGGCTGTTGCTGACCCTTT
>CAYOVN010000039.1:0-25217 GCA_964407425.1 uncultured Gemmatimonadaceae bacterium | reverse complement strand
CTAGGGGGGGGGTGATCCGGCTAGGGGGGGGTGATCCGGCTAGGAGAGGTGATCCGTCGCGACCTCAGTATTCGATTCTGTCCGGGTTCTTTCCCCAGAACCTGAGCACCCGTGCCCCCTCTTCGGGGAGGGCCCTTACCGCCAGGATGGATCGGTCCGGCCAGGCCAACCCGAGCTCGCGCTTGATGAAGGTGTCGTCGAATCCGGCGCCCTTGGCCTCTTCACCCGAAGCTGCAAAAACCACCTGCGGGATGTGGGCCCAGTAGATGGCGGAAAGGCACATGGGGCAGGGCTCGCAGCTGCAGTAGATTGTGCACCCTTCCAGGATATGTGTTCCCAGCCGTTCGGAGGCGTCCCGGATGGCCAGGATCTCGGCGTGGGCGGTGGGGTCCCGGTCCTCCACGACACGGTTTCCGCCCCGGCCAACGATCTCACCATCCCTGACGATGATGGCTCCAAACGGCCCACCAGTACCGTCGGTGGAGTTCTTCTCCGCCAACTCGATGGCTTCTCTGAGGAAAGTGACGTGGTTCATGGCCTCTGGAAGGTCCTCGTCAGGATGTGGAACGGGTGAAGATGAATGGGCCGCATAGCTATGATGTGTTCAAATCGACTTCATTTCCAGATCTCTCGGTGAGCCGCGGTTTTCCCTAAAGAGAAATCAACCGACATCTCTCTACGTATAAACATACGGGATCAGAATTAGGGCGGGCTTTGCAGAATCCGCCAAATGGGGATTTCGGGAGGTTTGATGGCCGAGAGAAAGGGATTGCCCGATATGCGTTCAGCCTGGTCGCCATCGATCAGACCGCCAGCCGGAATCTTCCTGGCTGTGGCGCTCCTGGCCTTACAGCTGGCCGGATGCGGCATTTTGGGGCCGGACGAGAACAATGACCGGGAGCCGAAACCCGGGCAGATGACGGTCCTGTTCATTGGGAGCAGCTACCTGGAGTTCAACGACGTTCCCGAGCGGTTCCAGGAGCTTGCCAGTAAAGCTGGGCACGATGTGTTCATTAAATCCCACACTATCCTGGGCCAACCCCTGGCCAACCATGCGGCCGCCCCCGAGGCCGCCTATGTGATCCGGAAGCGGGATTGGGACTATGTGGTTCTCCAGGGCGGGGCCCACGACGTCGCCTATCCACAGGGGTCTGACCATCCGGTGCTCCCGGCTCTAAGAGAGCTCCACAGGAAGGCCACGGAGGACTCACCCGGCACCCGGGTCGTGTGGATGATGCCTTGGGCCTACGAAGACGGGATGACGTGGGTGGAGGGCCGCACCGAAGACTACGCCCAAATGCAGCTGGACATCCGGGATAAGGTGTTGGATTGGGTCGAGCAGGTCGATCTGGTCATCGCACCGGTGGGTATGGCGTTCTATGAAGTTCTCACTGAATGGGATCCGGGGCCTCATTTCCTCCACGACCTGGATTGGAATCATGCCAGCCGGGAAGGGTCTTTCCTGGCGGCGGCCACCTTCTTCTCCACGATCTTCGGCGAGAGTTGTGCCGATGTGGGGTATAGTTGGAAGGTGGAGTCCGGGCTTGCCGGGGATCTGCGGGAGCTGGCTTCCCATACGGTTCTTCAGGACCTGGAGCTTTGGAAGATCAAATGAGCCGGGGGAAGTCTTCGGCCCCATGAAAGAGAGAGCCCCGGAGCGTTTCCACTCCGGGGCTCTCTCTTGCTGGCTTGGGGGGCGACCCTGGCTGGGAAAGCCTAGGTGTGTGGCCCACCCAACCCTGCTACCGGAAGTAGCTATTCGGCTCATACCCGTTGATTGGCCTCACCAAAACCCCGGGAAGGTCAGTTTTCTTAAGGACACGGTAGATGGGAATGGGACGGCCCTGGGTCCCTTGCTGGAGCTGTCTTTCCAACCGGGCGCCCATCTGGGCACGGGCCTCCGGGGACATGGAGGCCAACTGAGCCTCGATCTGGGCCCGCTGTGCCGCCATTTCCTCCGCTGACGGAGTCACCTGGACCACGTTATCCAGGAAGCCCCAAGTCACCAGATTGTCGTTGGTGACCGGCTCCAGGAGGTAGCTGATCAGGTTTGAGCCAGGCTGCCCACTGGGGATGAAGAACGAGCCTGCCGGGAGGGACACGGTTTCCGTTCGCCGATCGGCCTTGACGGACTTCAGATAGTGGGCCTGGAAGTACTCGTCATGGGTCACCTCAGTGGCGTACCAGGTCTCGACCTCCAACTCCACTGGCTCGGTGAGCCTCTTCACGGTGATATCGTGCTGCATGAGAAGGGGAACGATCTTGCTCAGGGAGTTGGGAATCAGGTAACCCCAGGGACGGGTGATGGTTTCCGTGGGTTCCCATTTCGTGAGGATCGGCCCTTCGACCAACTCGAAGGTGGCATCGGCGCTAGCACCCCGGCCCCCGGCCCGGTACCAGAACGGTTCCCGGAACTTCTCCATCTGTTCGTAGGCGATGGGGAACTGGTCGTCGTCGGAGTCGTCATTTCCCCTGGCGATGGCATCTGATCTGGCTTTCGCCACGGCTGCCCGGAGCTTCGCCGGGTTCGCAGCGGCATACCGGATCAGCTCACGTTGCCCGAGGTACTCACCTCGGACCTGGTGCTGGTACCTCTCCTCTGCCGGAACCTCCACAACCCTGGTCCCGTTCTCCACAACCCGATGGCTCCCGCCGGGGGTTTCAAAGAGGAACCCCACCATGTTGGCCAGCGTTGAGTATACATGCTGTTTTCTGGGCTCCACCGATGTCGGGGACCAGCCGATTTCCCCGTTTTCCATCTCCCTGGCGCCCGAATACCAGAATCCATCGTAATCCTCAACCCGGAGAGCTGCTCTGATCTGAGGGATGATCTCTTCATTCGCGATCTGCATGAGACCAGCATCACCAGCCGGGTTCATGTTGGTCTGGAAGGTCAAAACGTACGGTGCCGATCCGCCGTGGTGGGTGTCCACATGGATGTCCGGCCTCCAGTTGTACATGATCTCGGTGACCAGAGCCTGGATCTCCTGAGTCTCGAGCTTCAGGTAGTCCCGGTTCATGTCGAACCCTTCATCGTTCGTCCGTCTGCGAACCTCTGCACCGTCCGGGTTGATGGTCGGGACCACAAGGACGACGACCTCGTCGAGAAGGGGTTTGAGGTCACCCAGGACCAGGTCCCGCATTAGTTCCATCGCCGCATCCTTCCCGGCGGTTTCCCCCCCATGGACGTTGTTCACGATGAGGACGACGGGTTTGCCGGAAAAGGCCAGGTCGGCAGGCTGGAAGATGGGCGGATCGGAGAGTATAGCCATGACGACGTCCCGACCACCAAGAGTCTCCGTGATCTTGACCACGTTCATGAGTTCGGACCGGGACTCCAACTCATAAACAAAATCCATGAGGGGCTCATAAAGAGTTCCCCCGGTCTGGTAGTTCGCCGCCTCGGCTGGAGCCTCGATCCGTTGCTGGGCGGAGGCTTGGGGAGGGGCGGAGAAAGCTGAAAAAAGGCCAAGAACTGCTACGGCCACGATAGAAGATACGAGCCTTCGGGAAATGGCACTTGAAAGACTGCGGGACATGGCGAGCTCCTCCTGGAGTCACATACCTGGCGAAACCTCTGGACAATCAGGCGTAAAAGTACTGCCGAATGCGCCGGTATGCGATCTGTGGCCGTACGATCCGTAGCCCGACTCGCGGTCGGTGAGTACTTTACCGGCTGTTTCCCAACAGCGACCCATCCGGAGCTCGGAGTTGGCCATGAAGACCCTGCGCCTTTCAATGCTGCTTGCCGTTCTGTCTCTTCTCTCCACCAGCATCGTGTGTGGAGCGGTTCCCCAGGAGCCCATCCGATTCATGATGAACCCCCACGTTCACGGGGATCTGATCACCTTCTCCTACCAGGGAGACATCTGGATCGTGGATCGGGCCGGGACCCCCGTCAGGCGGGTAACAAACCATGTGGCCCAGGACGTGTCCCCCCGGTTTTCTCCGGACGGACGGTCCATCGCCTTCTCGAGTAATCGGTTTGGGAACAACGACGTCTTTCTTGTGCCGGTTGAGGGGGGTGAGCCGACACAGCTGACCTTCCACACGACCAACGACGCTGTGGAGGGTTGGACCAGGGACGGACGCATCATGTTCGTGACCACCCGGGGGTCCAATCCGTTCTACTCGCCGCTTTACACCGTCTCCCCCGACGGGGACCTCCCGGTTCCTATGGAGATGGATCAGGCCCGGAACGCCGCCATCAGCCCCGATGGTGGGTTGGTGGCCTTCAACCGGGCTTCTTTGAGCACATCCAGGAAAGGCCAGAGGGGAAACCGCACCACCGATATCTGGATGATGGACCGGGAGGCAGAGACATTCACGAAACTCACCGATCCCATCGAGAACCCTGAGACGGAGGGATTCAGGGAGCACGTGCACGACGCCATCCCCATGTGGGGTGCCGATGACATGATCTATTTCGTGAGTGAGCGGGACGGGATCTTCAATCTCTGGAAAATGTCCCCCGACGGTGGCAGTGCTTCCCAGGTGACCCGGTACACGGACGGTGGGGTCAAATACCCGGCCATCAGCAATGACGGCCGGACCATCGTCTATACGAACGATCATGACCTGTTCGTCCTGGATGTGCCTGCAGGTTCGCCTCAGCCGGTGTCCGTTGAACTTTCCTTCGACCCTTCCGTGAATCAGGTCGAATGGGTGGACGTGGAAGATCTCGTCGATGGGGGCAGCCCCGATCCAGAAGGCGATATGGTGGCCGTGGATTCAAGGGGGGAGATTTTCTTGGTTCCGACGGACCCGGAAAAGGGCGAGAAGAGACAGATTACCAGCTCCGCATGGAGAGATCGATACCAGAAATTCTCTCCCGATGGGTCCCACTTGGCCTTTGTCTCGGACGAGGGAGCGGAGGAACAGCTCTGGGTAACGGACCTGGCTACGGGGGAGCGTCGGAAACTCACCGACCATGATTCCTTCAAGACCGGTAGCTATGTCTGGTCTCCGGATTCGGACCGGATCGCCTTAGTAGCTGCCAACAGACTCTTCGAGGTAAATGTGGCCTCGGGTCAGACCAGAGAGCTGGCCTACAACGAAAACCGGGGATTCTCATTGTCCGAATACTCTTTCGATGGGGAATGGCTGGTCTTTTCCCGGGCTGATTTGGATGAAAACAACGAGGTCTATCTCTTCGAGGTCGACTCGGGCCGGGAGGTGAACGTCACCCAGGATCCGTTCAGGGACTATGACGGAGCCCTGACCCCGGATGGCACCCACATCGTGTTCCGTTCCGCCCGGGACGGGGGGACGGCCCACCTTTTTGTAGCTTCGTTGAATGCCCTGACCGAGGATCCGGACGATCCTGTGGTAAAGGCGCGGGAAGAAGATGAGGACGACTCGGATGAAGGAGACGAGCCGGAAACGGCCGCGCCTCTGTCCGTCGATCCTGACGGCATACGGGAGCGGGCCAAGCAGCTCACGTCAGGAGAAAACGGAGCCGGAGAATACTTCGTCTCCGGCGACGGAAAGATGGTGTATTTCACCTCCAGGGACGACGATGGGGCAGGGCTCTTCGCCATTCCCGTGGACGGAGGGGATTCCAAAAAGGTGGCTTCCGGGAGTTTTTCGAGCATTCAGCCCACCAAGGACCGGAAGACCATCTTCTTCGGGAGAGGCCAGGGCGAGATCCATCACATGGCCCTCTCCAACGACAAGACCGAACAGGTCGAGTTTTCTTTCAGCGTGAAAGTGGACCACCGGGCCGAATGGGAGCAGATCTTCGAGGAAGCCTGGCGGGTCATGAAGTTCCGCTTTTACGACCCTGATATGCATGGCCGAGACTGGGATGCCATCAAGGCCCACTACAAACCTCTCCTGGCCCATGTCGGGAGTTACGAGGCCGCCCACCTGCTGGCCAATCAGATGATCGGCGAACTGAATGCTTCCCACGTGGGCGTGAGTGGTAGGTCCAGCGTGACCATGGATCGGGAATATGCCACCAGGTTGCCTGGGATCGAACTGGAACCCGCAGAGGGCCGGTACCGCGTGAGTCACGTGTATCGAGATGGCCCTGCCGACAAGGAATGGCTGAACCTGGAGGTGGGGGATTTCGTTCTCGCCATCGACGGCCAGGAGATCCGGGCCGGGGAGAACTATTGGAAGGTTCTGAACCAGGCCATCAACGAATACGTCACCCTCCGCGTGGCCGATTCTCCTGCCGGGACCAATGCCCGGGATGAGAGGGTTTCAACCGTCACCTCTCTCCGGACCGTCCAGTATCGGGAATGGGTGGAGATGAACCGGGAATATGTGGAGAGGGAGTCCAACGGGAGGATCGCCTACGTCCATATCCAGGGCATGAACCAGCCCTCTCTGCGGATTTTTGAGAACGAGATCAACCGGTTCTGGAACGCTGAAGGGATCATTGTCGATATCCGATACAACGGAGGCGGAAACACAGACCAACAGATCCTGGATATCCTGGAAAGGCGCCCATACGAATACTGGAATAACCGCTGGGCGGCTCCAAGCTCAGGACGGCGGCCCCGCCAGGCCATCGCAGGGCCTAAGGTCATGCTCATCAATGCCAGGTCCGGATCGGACAGTGAGGTGACACCTCTGGGGTTCAGGGACCTCGAGTTGGGGAGCATCGTCGGGAATCCAACCGCTGCAGCCGTGATCGCTACGGGCAGCTATCGGTTGATCCATGGTGGGTCCATCCGGACGCCAGGGTCTCTCGTCGTGACCTATGATCCCACCAAACCACACAACCACGGGATCAACCTGGAGAACTACGGTGTGGCCCCGGACGTTTTTGTATGGAATACGCCGGAGGATGAGCTGTCGGGCCGTGACCGGGAGTTGAAGGCCGCCGTGGACGAGGCCCTCCGGATGCTGGCGGCCGGGCTCTACCAGTATCAGGGAGGAAGGGACTAAACACCCATGCCGGTCCACGACGCATACGGACGGATCACTCCCTTCGAGCTCCTTCTCCCTGACGAGGAATTCGCGGATAAGCGTTTTCCAGGCATCGAGGAGGAGGCGAAGGAGAGGGAGGCCGATCTGTCGGATCCGGAGCGTTTCGCTCTTTTGAGCGAGGCCGGTGCCGTACTCAGGACCATCCGCGGCCCCGACGACGATGCGCAGCTCATTCACCAGTTCGGGATCCTCCTCTTCCATGCTTTTCACTTCTGGAAAAATGGCCTTCCGTTCTTTCAGGTTGAGACCGGGGTCATCCGCTACCTGGCCGAAACAGGGCCTGGGGAGGGGGACTGGGTCCCGTCCATGCCCGGGGAGGCTGGGTACGTACAGCTGCCCCAGCATCTGTTTTGGGTACCGGGGCCGGAAGGAACTCCACCCGAATCCCTGGACGGTTTTTTCTGGTCGAATCCTGACGGGGAAAATCTGTCCGTCCTGATCGCCATGGGGATTCGGAAAGATCGCCCGGGACTGAGCGTCGTCCCCCTTCCATCCCTTCCCCTGGCTTCCGCCGCTGATTGGGCCTCTCTCCAGGTGAGACCGACGGGCAAGGACTTCCAGTCCTCCCTTCCTGGAGCCGAGGTGGAGAACCTCTACTCCATCGAAGCCGGTGCGGAGGCCATCAAACTCCTGATGCGGGTGTTCTGGTACCTGGACGTATTCCCGGCTTCTGTGGTCGGGGGAGATCCCGCCCCCGATGGGGAGGATGGACCACAGGCCAGCCGGTTGGACTCCCGGCGCATCGTGCTCAGGAAGGACTGATGCCCCGGGAGTCGAAGAAGGCCCTCAGGGTCAGAGCGGCCGCTATCTACGAGATATTGGAAAAAGAGCACCCGGAAGCCATGACCGCCCTGGCCCACCGGAGTCCTTTCGAGTTGGCGGTGGCCACCGTCCTCTCAGCCCAATGCACCGACGAGCGGGTGAACATGGTTACACCCGCCCTGTTCAACCGGTATCCGGATGCCCCATCCCTTGCTGATGCAAACCAGGAGGAGTTGGAGGAGGTTATCCATTCCACCGGGTTCTTCCGAAACAAAGCCCGAAACCTGATCGGCATGGCGAGAGCAATCCTGGACCGTCACGATGGGGAGTTGCCGAGGACCCTGGCGGAGCTGATCAAACTTCCAGGGATCGGACGGAAAACGGCCAACGTCGTCCTCGGAAATGCCTTCGGGATCGACGAGGGTGTTGTGGTGGATACCCACGTGAAGCGGCTGTCCGGGCGGATGGGGTTCAGTAAGGAGAAAACACCCGAGAAGATCGAGCTGGATCTGATGGAGGTATTTCCAAGGGAACGGTGGACACCCCTTTCCCACCTCCTGATTTTCCACGGCCGAGGGCCCTGCCCGGCCCGGAAACCGCGTTGCGCCGAGTGCTCGGTGGCCCACCTTTGTCCCTCTTCCGAGGTTTAACTTTCTGGGCTTGGGTCGGCTCGTTCCATTCGTTTTCCGATAAGGTCGAACTCCGCCACGAGCTCCCCTCCCATTCGGGCCACCCGGTCCCTCCGATCCTTTCGGAACGCAACCCGAAGGAACAGTCGCACATCCTCCTCTACCCGGGTCCATCGCTCATGCCAGGCGATGGTCAGAAGGCCAAGGGGGACGAGGAGCAGCCCAATGGCCAGGGCCCAGCTCCACCCTCCGAACCACCAGGCAAGGGTTGTCCACCCCAGGAGGGTGAGCAGGGCGATTAATGCGGAAGCCGAGAGTTTGTAGGTGGAGAGGGCTTCGTAGGCCGGCCTGATTTTCCGTACGATGGGTTTGGATCCGAAGTACACCGGTAGCCAAGCCAAAAACCCCACGGCTGCAAAGGGCGCTTCCAGGAGGAGTATGCTTCCCTCTGCCAAACCGTACCGGAGGGTGGCTCCCAGTTTGTACTCTGGCGGCACACCCGCCTCCCCGGCCCCCAGGATCCCCGTAGCTCTCTCGTAGGCCCGGATCCTCGAGGCAAGGGCTCGGTACTTATCAGGGGACTCGGTCCGTAGCCACGCAGCTCCCTTGGCAAAAAGTTGAAGCCTGGGCAGGCGGGCGCCCAGGGTGTCCCGTTCCCTCCAATCGGCCAGGCCCGCTTCCCGGGCGTATACCCGCTCGGCGACCTCGATCAACTCCCGCTCCCGGGGGGATTCTGCGTTGAGGGTGACCTCCTGGAGGCCATCACGAATCCGCTCGGTGAGGGTTCGGACCGCTTCTCTCTCCTCGGCCTCGCTGGCCTCTTTCCATTCACCCACGTCGATAGGTTCTCCCACCGACGCCACCACACGACCTCGAAAGAAGGTCTTCCGGTTATAAGTCAGGCCCACCGGGAGAATCCTGAGTCCCAGAGTCCAATCGCTCTCCTGCTCCGCCTGAATTGCGATTCGGGCGGTTCCCGTTCGGAGAGGAGCCAGGGAGGCTTCGGAGTGGGACAGCCCCTCAGGGTAGATCTGAATTGCGTCCCCAGCCTTCAAAGCCCCCACCGCCGCATCGAAGGTCCCCCGGTTTCTATGCATCTGATCGGGGTAGTCCTGCTTCCTGTAAACCGGCAGCCCTCTCATGGCTTTGAGAATGTGCCCCAGGATTCTCTGGTCGAAGAGTGGTGCTTTGGCCAGAGGCCGGGTAGGGCGATCCAGAACCCTCAACAGCACAAGTGGATCCATCAGGGAGTTCGGATGGTTGGCCACGACCAGGAGAGGGCCGTCCGGGACCGAACCTCCCCGGCCCTCGACCCGAAAAAACACTCCGGCGACCCAACCGAGGAAACGAGACAGAAGGGGTTTCTTCTTTGTCATCCCTCTCCAATTGTTTTCCTGGGGATCAAAGGGGGTGGTGGCCTTGAGGAAGGCTGCCCCGGGGCCGGGGAAAAGGCAAGGGAGTTGGTCAGCCGATCAGGGCGAGTCCTGTTTCAGGTCCGGTCAGTTCGCAAGAAAGGGGAGGGGACCCGATATTGTCCCCGGCCCGTGACCCGACCCTTGGCTGATCGGAGAGATTCCAGGATGCGAAACCCCCATCTCCTAATTTCCTGCCTGACGCTGGGGATCCTGATTCCCGGATGCGCTCCCGAGGATCCTGGCTTTCCTCCCCAGGACTTTTCCGCCGATTTCCCCGACCCCGACGGCCGAGCCCTCCAGGCGGAGGACTACTACACCATCCAGAACCTCCGGGGGATGCAGGTCTCACCGGACGGAAGCTGGGTGACGTATGCCCTCGCCCTTCCGGTGGAGGAGACCAACGGGGACTCCCATGAGGTTTGGGTTGTTCCTTCCAACGGCTCCAGCGCACCCAGGCATATTCTCCACGAAGGGTCGGATGTGATGGTCCCCTCCTGGACCGATGAAGGGAGGCTCCTCTACTCCGCCGTAGGCCGGTGGTCGGTGGATCCCTCGGACCCTCAGGATCCACCCCGAAGGGAGCCCGATCCCGTGGACACCGGGAATCAGAGCCCGGATGGGTTTTGGGTGGCATCCCTTGAGGAGACCGCCGGCGAGGGGGCAGGAGTGGGTGAGCTTTCTGAGCAAACCCCCTCCGATTTCGCTGCCAGGCACGAGGAACGGTTTGAGGGTCTCCAGTTCGACTGGTTGAATTTCCAGCGGGACGGTTCCCCGCTCCCCGTTCCTGACCCCACGGCGAATCCTCCAAGGGAGATCGTGATCACCCCGGTAGAGGGTGCGTCGGCCCTTTCCGGGGATGGCACCGCGGAAGCCAAGACCCTCACAAACCTTCGACTTCGGCCCGGTTCGCCGATCTGGCACCCATCTTCAGCCTTACTCGCCTTCACCGCCGATCCGAACTGGCAGGACGAGACCCTCTACTCCCGGACAGATATCTGGTTGGCGGACGTCATGGGCCAGTTGACCCGGGTTACCGACGATGGATGGAGTTACGGATCGGTGGATTTCTCGCCGAATGGGCGGTTCCTCTCCTACCTGGGTGGGTACGGCACGGACATGATTAAAGAAGGGGCCCTGGACCATGGCGGTCCCCGGGACCTCTTCCTCCTGGACCTGGACGGTGCCTTCCCCGAGGGTTTCGGGAAGGGAACGTCGGGTCCGGACGCTCTCCCGGCCCCCATCAACCTCACCGGCGGGGGGAATCTGGACCCCGGCGGACCCATGTGGGCCCCTGACTCCGAGCACATCTATTTCAGAGCTGAGAAGGAGGGCGGCTCACAGCTGTTCCGGGTGCCCACTGCTGGTGGTGAAGTGCAGCAGATCACCTCCGGTCATCGGAGTTATGACGGGATCCAGATCTCCAGTGATTTTTCCAAGCTCGTGTACACCGTGGGGCTCTTCGATTCTCCCCCGGAGCTTCACGCCTCCGAGATGGACGGATCCGGGGAGCTTCAGCTGACCCGGATCCATGAGACCCTCAACACTGAGGTAACCTTCAGCAAAGCCGAGAGACTCCTCTACCCCAGCTACGACGGGACTCCGGTGGAGGGTTGGCTCCTTTATCCATACGGCTACGATCCGGAGAATGGCCCGTATCCCCTCATCGTCCACAGCCACGGTGGCCCCCATTCCGCTTCAGGCTACGGCTTCGGCTTCAAGCACCAACTCTTCGCCGCCAGCGGGTATTTTGTCCTGCAAACGAATTTCAGAAGCTCCACCGGCTACGGAGCTGACTTCAAATGGGCAACGTGGGGCGCCTGGGGAGACAAGGACGGAGAGGATGTCATGGCAGGCATCGACTATGCCATGGAAAACTTCTCCATCGATCCTCAACGTGTCGCCTCGATCGGCCACTCTTACGGCGGCTTCATGACCAACTGGCTGATTTCCAGATATCCGGACCGGTTCGTGGCCGCCGCCCCCGGTGCGGGAATCGTTAATTGGGTCAGCGACTACGGCACCGCCGATATCGCCAGGACCAAGGAAACCGAGTTCTTCGGCACCCCGTGGGAGACAGAGGCCAGGAACCGGATGATTCGACAGTCCCCCCTCACCTACGCCGATCAGGTTCAGGCGGCCACCCTGTTCATCCACGGTGAGGTCGACCAGCGGGTCCCATATTCCGAAGCGGAGCAGATGTTCGTGGCTCTGAGGAAGAATGGCGTGCCGGCTAAGGTGATTCAGTATGAGGGGCAGTCCCATGGAATTCGGGGACACTGGAATTCGGTCCATCGGATGCTGAATGAGCTGGCCTGGTTCGACCAATGGATGAAATGAGTGGAAAATGTTGAAAAAATGGGCCTGTAAACCAAACGGAAGTGCCTGTCTGAGGACAAGGAGCGTTAACGATGATTGAATGCCGGAACCGCGGTGGAACTGTCTTAGGGCTCATGGCCTGTCTGATGGCCGTTTTGGGATGCTCTCCCGAGCCTGCTCAGAACAGTGTGGAGGACGGTACTACCAAGGCTCCCGGCGAATCGCCGGCACGCACATCGGATCTCCCAGCATTCCCCGAGCTGGACCCGGAGTCGGCCTCCCTTTTCGCGGGGCTCGCTCTCCACGGGATTGAACGGGAATTTCCGAACAAGCTCGAGCATGTCATGAATGGGGCCGAGGAGGTGCTAAGCCCCTCCGAACTCCATCCGGTCTTTTTCGGGAGTTATGACTGGCACTCCTGCGTCCACGGCCATTGGCTTCTGGTCCGGCTCCTGAAGCTTTATCCGGAGCTGCCTGAGGCCGATGAGATCAGGGCTGCCCTAAACGGCTTGATTACTCCGGAAAAGGTGGCGGTAGAGCTGGCATATCTGGATCAGCCGAGCCGTGCTTCTTTCGAACGGACCTATGGGTGGGCCTGGCTCCTGAAGCTCACAGAGGAACTCCACGGCTGGGACGACCCGGACGGAAGGCGTTGGCGGGAGAACCTTGATCCTCTCGCTCGGGCCTTCGCCGACCGGTACCTGGACTTCTTCCCAAAGCAGGACTATCCCATTCGAAGGGGCGTCCACCCCAATACCGCCTTCGGCATCGCCTTCGCTCTGGACTATGCCCGGGCCGTGGGGCATGAGGATCTGGAGGCTCTTCTTTTGGAGAGGGCTCATACGTATTTCGGGGCCGACGCGGACTATCCTGCGGAATGGGAGCCCGATGGTGACGATTTCTTTTCCCGGTCCCTCATGGAAGCCGACCTGATGCGAAGGGTCCTCGGCCCGGAGCTTTTCCCGCCCTGGTTTCGGGCTTTCCTTCCGGGTTTGGTTGAGGGACAACCAAGGTCCCTCTTGGAGCCGGCGGATGTCTCGGATCGGACCGATCCGAAGATCGTTCACCTAGATGGCTTGAACCTGAGCAGGGCCTGGTGCATGCGCTTGATCGCGGGGGCCCTTCCGGAGGATGATTCGGTGCGATCAGTCCTCCTGGAATCGGCACTCCTTCACGCTGAAGCGACCCTCCCTCACATAGCCAGCGGCAACTATGCTGGTGAACATTGGCTGGCCACATTCGCCGTCTATTTGCTCACGGAATAGAGGCTAGGACCAAAGAACCCGATTGCTCGGAGAAAGAACATGAAAATGCGGAATATTTGGTTTGCAACAATCGATCGTGTGATCTCCCGGTGGAGTACTTTGATCTCCCCATCGAGAATGTCCTGGCCGGCGTGCCTGCAGACAGCTTCAACTGCCGGGAGCAATCCTCAAGGCAGATTTTGATAACCAGCACCCCCTCGCCTACGGTATGCCGGAGCGTGGCATGGTCTTCTTCGGAGGCCGAGCCTTCAAGCTGGAGGGGGAAGGTGCCGAGGCTGAGGAGGATGAGGGAATGAGGTCCGACGGGGTCCATGTCGTGGCGAGTTATCCTGATGAGCCGCTCCTCTTGAGCGGGTGGATGGTCGGGGACGAACGGCTCCAGGAGCGGGCAGCGGTCCTGGACATAGAAATGGGAGAAGGGCGGGTGGTGGTGTTCGGGTTCAACGTCCATAACCGAGCCCAGGCCAGATCCACTGCCAAGCTCCTATTTAACGCACTCCTTCTCCGGTAGGCGATCGGAAGTCCCGGGGCAGTGGAGTGATCGAGTCGTTCAATGACTCAATAACTTCTGGGCGTAGAACAACACTGGACGGTTCGATGATTATTGGCCACTGTTGGGAATGTGGTACTGGCCCCCCCCCCGGTTCACGGAGAGCTTGGGACAGACGAGCTCCTGACGTTTTTCACCATGTAGGGGAGTGAGAAGATGGCCCATATCCTGATCATCGATGACGAACCAGGCATCCTGAAGGTCCTTCGAAAGATCTTGGAAGGCGCAGGGCACACCGTCACCGACGCACCGGACGGGGAGGTAGCCCTGAAGCATTTTGAGGGGCAGCCGGCCGATCTCGTGATCACGGATATTTTTATGCCGGGAATGGACGGGATCGAATTTCTGGTGAATATCCGAAAGACCGCTCCGGATGCCAGGGTCCTGGCTATGTCAGGGGGTGGGCTCCTCTCCAGGGATCAGGCCCTCAGCGATGCCTCTCTCCTCGGTGCTGACCAGATCCTCCAGAAGCCCTTCTCCGTTGATGACGCGCTGGAGGCCGTGAACCGTATGCTGGGATCCGGCGAAGACTAATACCAACCAAGAGAACAGATATGAAATTGATGCACCCCGTCCTTTCGGCCCTCGTCCTCTCCGCCGTACTTCCAGGGCTCATCCAGGGACAGAGCGCTGCGGACATCATGCGGCGAGGGCTGGACGCTCAGATCGATCGCCTCGCCGGCGTCGAGAACGTCCGCATTGTCCAGGATATGATGGGGATGGAGACCTCCGTCTATATGGAAAAGAGGGAGATGGACGGAGTCCCGATTCTTGTCCCTGTCTCCGTCTCAATGGCTGGGATGACGAACACCATCCCCCAGGATATGGCCCAATCCGATTGGTCCAACCCATTCCAGGAAGAATGGATTGAACGGGCAAAACTCGATGGCGAGGAAACCCTCGATGGCCATCGGACCTACATCCTAGCCATCGACGACTTCACCGGCCTTGACCTTCCGGTCATGCCGGGCGCCGACCAGGGAGCGGAAATCTCTCCAAAATCCATGCGATTCTGGATGGACAGGGATGACTATGTGACTCGGAAAGTCGAGATGGACATGGTGAGTCAGGGCGAGGACGGAACACCCCGGGATGTCCATATGGAACTCTTCATGGAGGACTACCGGGAGGTGGACGGGTATATGCATCCGTTCACGACCCGTATGCTCTCCAGGGGAATGATGGAGGCGGCAGATCTGGATCCAGCCGAAGTGGAGGCCCAGTTGGCCCAGGTGAAGGCTCAGTTGGACCAGATTCCCGAGGCACAGCGGGCCATGGTGGAAGGGATGCTCAACGCCCAGATCGAAAGGCTGGAGAGCATGCTGGGGTCCGAGGATGGGAATATGGAGATGACCATCACGGTGAAGGAAATCCAGGTCAACGCTGGGGGCTAATTAGCCTCTGGGCCGAGGCTTACTGGTTTTCCAGGTAAGGACTCCACCCGGCACGAGGGTCTACTCCGATTGGAGTCTCCGGCGTCCAATATCGTGGGCAAGTTGATCCAGCCTTGCCTGGACCTCCGCGAGGAGCTCTGAAGCTTCGCTTGCCGTTCTTTCCCTGGCCGTTCTTTCCCTGGCCGTTCCCGGCCCTTGGTCAACGGATTCCCGGCGTCCGCCCTGGGCGATCGTGGTGGGAAGCACCTTTTTGAGGGCCCCGATGCTCTCCTGAAGCGCCTGAACTTCCCTTTGAGTGTTTGCCAGTACCTGTTCGATGTCCGTACCGGGACTCGAGAGGGGAACTGGGAAGTCGGGGCGCATCGATCCACTGGACCCGAATAGCTGGAGGTCCCACAACTCATCCAGGACTCCAGCCACTTCCCTGAGGGTAGCCTGAGAATCCCGGAGGAGTTCCTCCCGATTCAGAGGTGATCCGGACAAAGCGTATTCCCCCTCTTTCTGCTGAAGCTCGATGCGTGTGGCACTGGAGCGCTTCCAGGCGAATATCAGAAGTGGAGATCGCCTGATTCGAAGATTCGTTGGGCGACTTCATCCACCGTCGTTTGGAGCTCGTAGAACCCGTCAGCGATCCGGCGTCGGATCTCCAGGACTCTTTCTTCCGAAAGGCTGGCTTCCTCCTTGGAGCCATCCAACTCCCTTTGCCGATGGGAGCTGACCGCCCTTGAGTGTCTGGCCAACCACAGGTGAATCGTCAATTCAACTTCCTCCTCCCTCTACCAGGTTCCTGACCCGCGAAGAGCACCGTGTGTCCGGCTTCTTCCCCTCTTCCCCCGTCCCCGCTCCGGACTCCACCAAGAGGGCTCCTGCGTTTTCGGCAACGCGGGCCAGATCTCGGCTAAAGAGCATCTCTTCTACTGTTCCAGTATCGGCAGCCTCGTATCGGATCATGAGACCATTGATAGTGGGGTCCCCTTTTTTTCCCGATGCGAAGGCACGCCCTGATCGACGGAGCTTCCCATGGCCCCTTCAGGAGTTCTGCCTGGTTTCTGGCACGACGTTTTAGGCGGCCTCGTGGGAAGACTGGTTGGCCAGCTCCTTGCCCAAAGAGCAACGAGGAGGGACACTAAAGGCCGGCCTATCGAAAGCGACCCTGCAGAAAGTGAAACCCATGTCCACAGCTCCCTACTCCCGGCAAGCCCTTGTCCGGGCCATAGACGAGGCGGGTTGGCCCATGGTGGCCGACCGGGTCATCCGCGGCATCTGCCACGACCTGAATGGGCGGATCAACTCCCTCACCAGTCTGAGCTACCTTCTCAATACCGGGAACAAGGAATGGGCCAGGGTCGGGCCACTGGTGGAGGAGGAATTGAAGTGGACGGAGGAGTTGTCCCGATTGCTTCGAGTCCTCCCGGATGAAAAGCAAGGTCCGAGGCTTCTGGCCCCGGGTGAGTTTCTTCCCCAGGTCCTCCGACTGGTCCGACTCCAGGCTGGGTTGGAGGGCGTCGAATGGGAACTTAGGGTTCCTTCGGATTTCCCGGCTATTCGGGTGGATGAAGCCCTTCTGTTACGGGCCCTTGTCCTTCTTCTAACGGGGGTGGCTGAGGAAACGAGAGGGCAGGAAGGGGCGAGAATCGAAATCCAAGGTCAAGCGGAAACCAGGACGCTCACAATTCGGTCCGGCCGAGTGGGGCCTGGAAAGAAACCACAATCCGGCCCCGATGGGGAAGGGAAGAGGGTTACGGGAAGAATGGAGCTGCTTCTGGCGGAGGTACTTCAGGAGATGGGAGGGGAATTGGCACCTGCCCAGGCCTCTGATGGTGGTTTCTTGCTGGAGCTTCGTCTGCCAGGGCTCGAAGCCTGACTACTCTTTCCTAGCCCGTCTCACCCTCTCCTTCATTCTCACCGTTCTCTTCCCGGTCCTGCAGGGCATCTTTCGGCGTGGTTAGGTTCTTCAAAAGCTTCTGGGCATCCTTGGTAGCTCCAGCTCGAAGGTTCTCTTCAGCGATCCGCTGAACGACCTCCTCTCGAAGAATCCCGATGGCCTTTGGGGCCTCAATTCCCAACCGAACACCATTGTTCTCGATTGCGAGGACAACAATCCGAACACCACCATCGATGAGGATCGCCTCACCAGCCCGACGCGTCAGAATGAGCATATGGTGTAAATCCGCCCCTCCGGGTCTCCACTTGGTCCGCCAGGGTCCTGTGAACTTTCACAGAGGCCAGGGCGGAGGGAAAGGTGAAAACTACGTCAGAGGTGAGCTGGCGGAAATGCTCTCCGCACAAGGTGTCGAGGGGACTACGGGTCCCTACAAGGCCCCGACTCAGGATGCAGAGGCTACCCCAGGCGTCCTAGTCGGTACCGCCGCCCAGTACTTCAAGGAGGGTTTCGCTGGACTCGAAGGCGCTACTCAGGACCTGTCGATTGACCTCCAGCTGACCGGTAAGTCGAAGCGCAACGCTTCTGAAGGCTTGGACAGCCTCCCTCAACTCCAGGGTCGCTCGTGGGCTCAGGGATTCTTCCAGTTCATCGATTGGAATCTCCGGATCGATGCCGAGGATCTCCAAAAGAGTTCGTCGCTTTATCCGGGCCTCCGCCAACGTCCTGAGGATTCTCTGTGCCGAGAAGATCGTATCGTCGACGGTTGTCAGATCTTCGCCGGCAACCGCCTCCCTATGCCGCTCGAGGACTTGGAGTAGATCAGCCAGGAGCTTCGCTTCCCGCTCAAGTGCCGGACCCAATGAGTCGATTCCGACTCCGGGGTGATGAGGTTTGGTGCCATTGGCCAACGGGCGAGGGAATCCCGGCATTATGCCACCTCTTCCCGGAGCCGCTTCAGTCGGCCACGGAGCTGTTGGAGAGCCTTGGACCGGATCTGTGAGATCCGGGACTCTGTGAGGCCCATGACCGTCGCGATTTCGTGGAGCTTCAACCCCTGGAAATAGTAGAGGGAAACCACGAGCCGGTCCCGGTTGTCTAACTTCATGAGCTCGCCCCGTAGGATCTGGACCTCTTCAGAGTGGTTGATTTGCCCGTCCACGTCGTCTGAATCCAGGGATGGGGCAAAGGATTCGTAGGATAGAGAGGTCTCTTCCGGAGAACTGGGCGTTTGGTCAAGGGACACAGGGTAGGCACCTTCCGTGTCCCTCTTCCATTTCCAGTACTCTTCCAGTTCGATTCCCAGCTCGTTGGCGGTTTCCTTGGGCAGAGGGTCCCTGTTCAGGCTATGCGTCAGGTTCTCCTGAGCGTTCTTCACTTCCCGTTGTTTCCGGCGGACAGATCGCGGTACGGTGTCTCGTTTTCGCAGATCATCCAGGATGGCTCCCCGAATCCGGGGGGCCGCCAGAGTCGAAAATGCAAGGCCTCGGGATGGATCGAATCGTTCGATTGAGTTCATCAAACCGATGGTCCCGGCGCTCAGCAGTTCCTCGAACTCCACGTCCTGGGGGCAGGAGCGCATGATCTGCCAGGCTACGTGATAGACCAATCGTAGGTGTTCAGAGACGAGTTGGTCTCTTGCTTCGGCATCACCGTGTTCCTGGAAGGCTTCCCAGAGCTCTGTTGATCCCATCGTGGCTTCCCTCAGTCTTTGAGCATCGATATGCATCAGTTCCGAGTTGAGTAGGAGCAGGTGTCATACCAGGAAGACCGTCCTTCGAGTATTTCTTTAATCGATTTTGTAAATAGTGGATATTAAACGACTTATGCTCATGTGGGCACCGGAAAGTGAGAGGGGCTTCCTAGTGGGGCCGCCCTGAACCCGGAAGGGTCTTCCGGATGAAACCGGAGGTATCTTCCGGTTCTTTCGAACTTTTCGGTCCGGAGTCGGTTGGGGTCCCGCGACAGGCGGGTCATGAATGGAGAGGACCTACTCGGGGATCAGACTTTTGGCCGGTTGAGTTTGTTTCGAAGGGTTCGGTCGCTGATTCCCAGGAGTTCCGAAGCCTTTGTCCGGTTGTCACCGGTTGCATCGAGAGCTTTCTGGATAAGGACCGCCTCGGCATTGGCGAGGTTGAAACTGTCGAGGAATACCCTTGGCCGGGCCCCGTCCTCTGCATCTCCCCCCGGGGTGGGGGAGGGGCGGTCAGCCCGGGGAGTACTCTGGTCGGGGAGGGTGGGGATTAGGCCGAAGCGGTTTCGATCAAAGGCCTCAGGCACGAGGACGCTGGACCCGCCCAGGATCACAGCCCTCTCCACATCGTGGGCCAACTCCCGGACATTTCCCGGCCAGGCGTACCGCTGCAGGATTTCCAGGGTCCTGGGAGCAACCCCCGAAAATTCCCTTCCGTTTTCGGCTGCTGACTTTTTCGCGAAATGGCTCACCAGGAGAGGGACGTCCTCCAGTCGCTCCCGGAGAGGCGGAATCCGAATCGGGACACCACTAAGCCGATAGAAAAGGTCCTCTCTGAACCGTCCTTCCTCCACTTCCTTCGCCAGGTCCCGGTTGGTGGTGGCAACGATACGAACGTCCACCCGGATAGGAACTGTGCCGCCCACCCGTTCGAATTCCTGTTCCTGGAGAGCCCTGAGTAGTTTGGCCTGGAGATCCAGTCGCATCTCCGAGATTTCGTCCAGGAGCAGCGTGCCGAAGTTCGCCCGTTCAAAGGCGCCCTTCATGGTTTTCACGGCTCCGGTGAAGGCCCCTTTCTCATGTCCGAAGAGCGTGCTCTCAACCAGGTTTTCGGGGAGGGCTGCTGCGTTCACGGGAATGAACGGCCCCTCACCCCGATCGCTCATCTCGTGGAGAGTCCGGGCCATGAGTTCCTTCCCGGTACCCGACTCGCCCTGAAGCAGGACCGTAGCCCGGGTAGGCGCCACCACGGCCAGCGTCTCATAGATCCGCCGCATGGGAGCACTTTCCCCGATGATTTCGGTGGCGCCTCTCATCCGGCCGACTTCCTCTCGCAGCTGGGCGTTCTCCTTTCGGAGGCGAATCAACTCGAGAGCCTGCTCGACGGCGAGCTGCAGCTGTTGGGGCCTGGCGGGTTTGGTGATGTAGTCCACCGCGCCGCCTTTGATTGAGGCGACGGCGTGTTCGATGCTGCCAAATCCCGTGATCATGATGAGGGGAACGTCGATCCCCTCCCTTTCCATTGTGGAGAGGAATTCCAGACCCGTTGTGCCTGGCATCCGGTAGTCACACACGACGAGGTCGATGCCTCCCCGGATCAGAACGTTGTGGGCCGCCTCAACATTCCGGACCCCAACGGTCTGGTGTTCTACCTGCTTCAGGGCTTCCTCAATAACAGCTAAGGAGCCAGCCTCATCGTCTACGCAGAGGATTCGTGCCATGGAGTTTTGAAGCCAACTAAAGTTCGAGCACAGAGGAACCGATATTCCAGAACGTATAGAGGGCCCCCGGGCCCTGCAACGAATGAAGGCGCCCAGTGATACCATCGGAGGGCGAATCAAAGCTGGGGATCACCGACGAGTCTCTTCTGAACTGGGTCCTCACCAACGATCTGCGATGAACATGGATTCGACTACGATTCAGGGTGGTACGGAAATCCCTGCTGAGAACGAAGCGAATGAAACCGAAGGGGATTCGCAGGATCCGATCTTCTTCTTCGAGGATGGGATTTTGGGTTTCCCGGCATGCCGGCGGTTCACCCTCAACCCGGCCGAGGCGGAGGGTTTCCAGTGGCTCCGATCGGTGGAGTGTGACTCCCTGGCTTTTCTCCTGGTGGATCCGTTCAGAGCCGTAGAAGGTTTCTTCGTGGATCTGGGCGACACCGACCTTCACCATCTCCAGACCAATGACGCTCCTGAAATCGGAGTGATGGCCATAGTGACCCTTCCCAACAAGGCTGAGGAGGCTCCAACCGCCAATCTTCAGGGTGTGGTAGCCTTCAACTTCAAGAAACACCTCGGGCGCCAGATCATCATTCAGGACTCGCCCTACGACACACGGTGGCCTTTGGACCTGAGCCGGCTGAGTATGGCGTCGTAGGTCGGACCTGAGGTGAAAGGCCCGGCCTGACAATTCGGTCGGACGAAAAGAAAGGGCCGGCTCTTTGGAGCCGGCCCTTCTTGTTCCACCGGGCGATCAACAGGGACCACCCTCTGATGCCGCAAGGCGTCCCTACCCCAGAATCTGATCCACCGTGACGACAGAACCGAACTTCTCTTTCAGGCCCAGGAGGGCGGCCTTCTGCTCCTCATAAACCTCGAAGAGGGTAGCAGGGAGGTTCTCTTCCTTGCCGTAGGCTTCGGTCTGGAGGTCGATGCGGGAGACGATGTTGTCGACGTACAGAGCGAACTGCATGTCGTAGAGGCTCTTGGGATACTCTTTGTCGATTTCCGCGAAGAGTGCCTTCAGGTCGTCATACATGGGAATCATGCCGATGGGCGTCTCGATGGCCTCCACGTCACCGTGCACATAACGCTCCAGCCAACCGAGCCAGACCCGCACGTCCTTCTTCTCACCCAGGAGGCCCGAGCCCGATCCGCCACGGTTCGCCTGGGTCAGGAAGTAGTTCAAACCTGCCAGCTTGGGCCGGTCAGCCTCGTTGAGGTCGGGGCTGTTGAAGAACTTGAACTGGACATCCATGTAGTCGGCCAGGGCACCCGGAATGAAGGGGGCGTTGGCCCAGGGCTGCCGCTTCACGCCCGTTGACCCGATTTCCGTGGCCGTGGCCGCCGAAACGATGCTGGCGCCGATGGCGACACCGGCGTCCGAGGTCTTGGCGACCCAGACCGGGGGCATGGTGTCGGCGTCACGACCGGAATAGGTGACCACCTTGATGGGCACACCGGCCGGATCGGCGTTGGCCTCGGCGTTATGGTTGGCGATGACCTTGGCATTCACCGTTACACGGGAGTTCTTGTGGCTCCGTGGGACCGCCTTCCCGTTGGCATCGGTTTTCCCCTCAAACCACTCACCCTGGAAGTTCACACCCTTATCGGGCATGTCCTCTCCGCTGCCGGTCCAGTAAGGCACTCCATCTTCGGCGACGAGGACGTTGGACCAGATGGCCTCGGTGTCGTCGTCCCTGAGGGCCTTCATGAGGAAGGGGTCGCCTCCCCGGTTCACGTCTTCCACGATGCCGAAGATTCCGGCCTCAGGATTGATGGCCCGAGCCGTGCCGTCCGGCGCAATCCAGATGTGGGCCAAGTCGTCACCGACGAAATCGGTTCCCACCATGGCTGTGGTGGTCTTTCCGCAACCTGAGGGTGCGGCGCCGGCGAAGTAGGTCACCCGGCCTCCGGGCCCCCTCAGGCCAGTGATGAACATGTGCTCCGACAATTCCTTGTTGTTGCCGTAGTAGGTGGCATAGTCCACCGAGAACCGGTGATTCCCCTTCTTCATGAGGAGGGTGTTACCGGCGTAGGTGCAGAACGTCGAGAACGTGGTGAGCCAGGACCGATCCATGAGGATTCGGGCGTTGGGCACGTCCTCCGCCCGGTTCTGGCCTTCGGCATGGACGTTGGTGAAGAAAATGCCACGGCGGTCGGCCTCTGCGTCGAACTTGTCGTAGCAGTTCCGGTAGAGGAGTTCGGCGGAGTGGAGTACGTAGGTGGAGCTGGACATTTCGATGGCCGGCGTCGTAGCCACGGCGCCCACGGGGCCCCGGGCATAGAAACCGATCATCATCGTTTTGCCCTTCATTATCCCCTTCATGAACTCGGAGACGTAGGCATGGCCTTCGTCCCGGAGGATCTTCTTGGCCAGGGCGCTGATCTTCTCGTCCTCGTTGACGATGTAGAAGGTCTGGTTGACCAACCGGGCCTGATCCTGGGGAAGATCGAAATGGATCGTGTGATCCTTTTTGGCCAGAGCCTTCTCTTCGCCCTTGTCCAGGGAGTACTGGCGGATCCAGGCCAGGTCCTCAGCGTTGCCGGTGTTGATGAAGACGTCGTCGGGCTCACACATGTTGATGGCGGCCGCGATCTTGATAAGCGCGTCTTCGTTGGTGATGGGGGCGAGCTTGTCCTGGTTCACCTGGTCGAGCTTCTGCTCGATGATGGCGCGCTCACCCTCGATGGTCGTAACCCCGCCCACGTCGGTGAGGATGTCCACACCCTTGTTGAGTTCCAGCATCCTTTGTCTCCTTGAATGTCGGCTTGTCGCAGTGGCCCCGAGCGGGCAGATCCGCATTTTTATGGGAAATTTGAATCTTGTAATAAACGTCAAAATGTCGCTGGCGTCGAGAGGGGGGAGTGAATTGGTTCATTGGTGGGGATTGGCCGCGGCCATCAGCGCCGCACAACGCCGGTGTCCTCGAGCAGCGCGCGGCTACTCTGTGAGCTTGTGGGATGCGCTGGGGGGCAGGGTGGATCTCATCCAGTGTCGTCTCAGAAAATTGAAAAACCACCCGTTGCCAATACAGATCCATACGCCAGTAAGTCTATGCCCTCCAGAATCTTCCCAGATTCGAGTTGGCCCAGGGAACAAATGTTTACAAGAGTATTGACTTGCACTCGGGCCGTTGTACTGTGTATTTCGAGGCACCTTCGGCTTTGACTGCCCCAACCGCGGTGTCATCGCTGGCTCCCAGGTCCGTGAAGTTGACAAAGGATACCGATGTCCGGTCAAGTCCGGAGTGAGGCCAACAATCCTCTCGAAGCTTCCGCTTTTCAAGCCGCGGCCCAAGCGGCCGGTGTGGGGGTGGCTATGGAAGAAGGGGGCTATCTCAAGCTCCTGAACCAGGCCGCGAAAAGTCAGCTTCTGTTTGAGGTTGGCCAGGCATCGGGGGGGGTGGGAAGGTGCAAGATTCCCCTGGACACCTTGCAGGATAGGTTTCGGGATCCGGAGGCGTTTACCACATGGAGGGACAGGGCCCTCACTACTTTTCCTGAGCCACCCGAACCGGGTCGGTTCTGGACTAAAACCGGGCGCTTCCTCCACGTTGACCTGTTTACGGCCGCCGATGGGGAGGACGGGGCTTTCGCGTGGGCGATTCGGGATCGGACCGGGCGCCAAACCACCGAGGACCACCTCCATAAGGCCGCTGAGGCCGAAACGGCCGCACGAGTGGCCAAGACGCACCTGTTGGCCATGATGAGCCACGAAGTTCGTTCGCCCATGAACGCGATATTGGGAATGACTGAACTTCTGCTTCATACCCCTCTCTCGCGGGAGCAGTGGAACCTCCTGGACACCGCCAGAACCGCTGGCGAATCCCTTATCGGCATACTGGACAGCGTCCTCGATATCTCCAAGATCGAATCCGGGACTCTTCCTCTGGGCAGGCGGGTTTTCTGCCTGGCGGATCTCGTGGAAGGTCTTGTGGAGGAGATGGCCCTCTCCGCTGCTGAGGCCGGTCTGGAGGTCTTCTGCAACGTCGACCCGGAAATTCCCAGCATCTTGGAAGGGGATCCTGATAAAATCCGACAGGTCCTAGGCAATCTCCTGGGTAACGCCGTCAAATTCACCCGCCAGGGTTCCGTTTCCCTCTCCGCTGCCTTGGCGGGCCAGGGGGAGGCTGGACCGAACGTATGCTTCTCCATTGAGGATACGGGGCCGGGAATCCGGTCCGATTCCGTCGACCGGGTTTTCGAGCCGTTCTTTCAAGCTGGGACCCCGGAGCATGGGGATAGGCGAGGTGTGGGACTGGGCCTGTCCATTGTTCGATCCTTTGTTGAGCTCATGGGAGGTACCATCGAACTGGAAGGCCAACCGGGGAAGGGAACCCGATTTGATGTCGTCCTCCCCCTTCTGGCTTCCGAGTCGGAGTTTCCGAAGCGCCGGGCTTCGGACCTGAAATACCCGGAATTCAGGGGGATTCTGCTATCTCCCGCAGAACGGATGCGGAACTCGGCCGCCCAGGTCTTCACATCTTTGGGTATCACCTATTCGTTATCGAAGGACGCCGAAGCTCTGGAAGCTCTTCTTCAGCGTGGCGACAGTGGCGAGAAGACCGTCGTTTTTGTGGATCACCGGTTCGGGGAGGCCGACCTGGATCGGGTTCGACACCATTTTTCCCTCCGAGCGACTGACCAG
>CAYOVN010000038.1:0-25392 GCA_964407425.1 uncultured Gemmatimonadaceae bacterium | reverse complement strand
CACAGTACCCTGGGTGAGGGGCTCCCCGGCCAAACTCACTTCCCCTATCAGGAGGGGGATGACTTCCTCCTGACCCCGGAGGAAGGTGGGTAATAAAGGAAGGGATAGAAGGACTAGGACAGGTATCAGGGGGTGCCGGAGTTGGCGCATGGGCTTTTATGGAGTGAACCGCCCGAAGTCTTCCGGATCCAGCTTCTTCAGGTAGTCCTTCAGGTCTTCAGGTTTTGGAGCGGAGGGATGCTGTTCAGGATGGACCTCGGCGTCGAGGTCCACCGACTCTGCGTCGGAAATCTCGATGGTGGCCTGTTCAAGCAAATCTTCTTCAGCGAAAATCTTGGCTTCCAACCTCAGAGCAACGGCGATGGAGTCCGAGGGGCGGGCGTCCACGGAGATGAGCGCGCCGTTCCGTTGGATTATCAATTCGGCGAAATAGGTGTTCTCGATCACCCGGGTGATAACCACCCGGTCCAGGCTTCCCCCGAGGCCGCCCAAGACGGAGACCAGGAGGTCGTGGGTGAGGGGCCGTGAGAATTGCATGTCCGCCAGTTGCATGGCAATGGCGCTCGCCTCACTGGGTCCGATCCATATGGGAAGGACCCTCTCTCCAGCTTCCTCTTCCAGAATGACCACCGGGTTGTTGTTTGCGCGGTCCAACCCCAGGCTCTTTACGCTGACCTCTACCAACACTGCAGATCCCCCTCGAAGGGTGTGTTTTCGTCATCCCCGACCAAAGGATACTCCGGAACCGAGGCTTGGTTCGCCGAGGAGCTGTTCGAGTGACACGGCCGCAACCAATTTCCGGTCAGGCTCCTAAAGACCAAGAAGGTTCCGGACCTCAGCCACCCGGTCGAGATTCTCCCAGGTGAAGAGCTCGGTTTCCGTTCCACCGAGGTTCCCGGTTTCGGGACTCCTCCCAAAATGTCCATAGGTGGCCGTGGGAAGATAAATCGGACTCTCCAGTCCAAGCCGATCAATGATGGCCCTGGGGCGAAGGTCGAAAATCTGCTCCACTGCTTTGGCCAACTCGTCGTCGGGCCGGACCCCCGTCCCGAAGGTGTCCACGTAAACGGCAACGGGTACGGAAACTCCGATCGCATAGGCGATTTGAAGCTCGAAACGGCTTGCGGCGCCAGCGGCCACCATATTCTTCGCGACCCAGCGGGCTGCATAGGCACCTGAGCGGTCGACTTTCGTCGGGTCCTTCCCGCTGAAGGCACCCCCACCGTGTCGTCCTATGCCCCCATAGGTGTCCACCATGATCTTCCGGCCGGTAAGGCCCGTATCTCCATGGGGCCCGCCAATTTCGAACCGGCCTGTGGGATTGATATGGAAAGTGCAGGTTTCGGGATCGATGAACTCAGGGGGAATGGCGGCGAGAATCCCCTTCTCCACCATCTCCTCTTTGAGTTGTTCCTGCTCCACCTCCGGGCCGTGCTGAACGCTGAGGACAACGGTATCCACTCGGATCGGTTTGTCCCCATCGTAAAGCATGGACACCTGGGCTTTCCCGTCCGGACGTAACCAGGGAACATCTCCTGACCTCCGAAGGTCTGCCACCTTCTTGGTAAGGCCATGAGCCAGTGTCACCGGAGCCGGCATGAATGATTCGGTCTCATCGGTGGCATAGCCGTACATCATGCCCTGGTCCCCGGCCCCCCCTGTGTCGACCCCCATGGCTATGTCCTGGGCCTGTTGGTCGATGGTGGTTAGGACGGCGCAGGTATTTCCATCAATCCCGAAGTCCGGGTGGAAGTATCCGATATCCAGGAGAGTCTGCCGCACGATAGCGGGGATCTCCACGTAGGCCTCAGTAGTGATCTCTCCCGAGACCAGGGCCATCCCTGTTGTGACCAGGACCTCGGCCGCGACACGGGCCCGAGGGTCCTGGAGAAGGATCTGGTCCAGGATCGCATCAGAGATCTGGTCGGCGATCTTATCGGGATGGCCTTCCGTTACGGATTCGGATGTGAAGAGTCGAAGGCTCATGAACGGTTCTTTCCTCCAAGGATGACGCCGGACTGCCTGATCGGTTGGCTGGGGCTGTCTACCCCTTACCCCTTTTGAACGTTCAGACTCCACCGGCCGGAAAAGGCCGACAGGTCGACGGAGTCCCCGACCCCTTCAAGAAGGTGGCGGGTGACTTCCTGGTGACTTGGGGCCGCAAGGGCTCCGGCCGCCGCTTTTCTCGCATCCTCGATACGGAACTCCCGGATGACTTTCTTGATCTCCGGAAGGGAGGGCCAGGCAACGGAGAGAGAGTGAATGTCCAGCCCGAGGAGGAGAAAAGCCCCGAGGGGGTTGGCTGCCAGCTCTCCGCACACGCTCACTTCGATTCCTGCGGCCCGGGCGACCCGGGAGACCTGGTGGAGTTGCCGGACCACCGCCGGATGGAATGGATTGAAGAGGCTGGCGAGGCGTGTATTGTTCCGATCTACGGCCAGGGTGTATTGGACCAGGTCGTTCGTCCCTATGGAGAAGAAGTCCGCATGCCTCGCCAGTTCAACCGCATCCAGCGCCGCGGCTGGTGTTTCGATCAACAAACCCAGTTTATAGCCCGGGTTGAAGGGCAGGCCGTCAGAGCTGAGGCGGTCTTCCTCCTCCTTCAGGAGGCTCCGGACCCGAAGGACCTCGTCCACGTCGTTGACCAGGGGAAGCATGATCCGAACGTCACCATGGGCGGTTGCTCGGAGGAGAGCCCTGAGTTGAGGCCGGAACAGTTCAGGCTGGTCGAGACAAACCCGGATCGCCCTCCAGCCAAGGAAGGGGTTATCCTCCCGGGGCATGTGGAGGAACGTGGGGAATTTGTCCCCGCCTATGTCGAAGGTACGGATCATCACCGCCGAGTCCGGGAAGGTCTGGGCCACGTGACGGTATGCCTCGTACTGTTCTTCTTCGGAAGGAAGGGCCGATCTGCCCACCACCAGGAACTCCGTCCGGAGAAGCCCGATTCCACCGGCACCATGGCTTTCCGCTTCGTCCGCTTCCCATGGGAGATCCAGGTTGGCTCGGAGCGCGACCGGTTGCCCATCCTTGGTTACCGCATCGAGACCCACGATCTGGGAGATCTCCTCCCTCCATTCCCGGAGCTGGACTTCCCTGCCCCGGAATACCTTCCTCTCCTTCTGCGTGGGTTTGAGGATTACTCTCCCTATGCGGCCGTCAAGAATGGCATCCTGGCCGTCTCCGGCAACCTTCGAGATGTCACCCAAACCCACGACAGCCGGAAGAGAGAGTGACCGAGCCAGGATCGCCCAGTGGCAGGTTCGGGTACCCTGATCGGTGGCGACTCCCTTGATCACGGTGGGATCGAGTTGCACGGCCATACTGGGAGTGAGATTGCGGGCAACCAGAATGATGGATTCTTCAGGCTCGGCCGGTTCGTACAAGTCGGGAAGGTTCAGGATGTTCCGCATCAGCCGGAGATGGAGGTCATCCAAATCATTGATCCGGTCCAGGACCATGGGCTGGAAGGTTCTCTCCCACATGGCCTTCAGTTCGAGGATCCTCCAATCGAAGGCCCGGGCGGCAGTGGCGTAGTTCCCCTTGATATACTCCAGGGTCCGGTCCACGATCTCCGGATCGTCCAGCATGAGGATCTGGGGATCGAAGATTCTCGACTCGGTCGTTCCCAGGCGGTTTGCGGCAGCCTCCTTCAAACCGACGAGTTTTTTCCTCGTGGCCTCTCGGGCCTCCTGGAAACGTTGGACCTCAGCCTCGATGTCCTCCTTCTCGATCCGGTAGTGCACAACCTCCGGGATCCCCCAGCTCAGCAGGCGGATCGTCCCTTCTACGATACCTTCGGAAACTCCAACCCCATCTCGAGTAATGGGCACTCTTTATTCCTCCTCAAAACCCCGTTGAACCAAATCTGTCAAAGCGGCCAGTGCCTCCTCCGAATCCGGACCGGAGGCGGTGAATCGAAGGGTCGATCCCTGTTCGGCCGCGAGCATCAAAACTCCCATGATGCTCTTCCCATTCACCTGCAGCCCCCCTTTCTCCACATGGATTTCAGACCGGAAACCCCCGGCGATCTTAACCAACTCAGCGGCCGGCCTTGCGTGGAGTCCTGCCCGGTTCACCACCTGGGCCAGGGCCTCGATCGTCTCAAACTCACTCATCCTATCCACCCCACAAAATAAACCAACCCGATTGCCCCGCAGATCCCCCAATACGCCCAACGCCAACCGCGTTGGCCCACCAGGCTGCCGAGCCAAAAGCCCCAGAAACTTCCAGAAAGAATCAGAACCAGGAGAGGCCAGTTATCTATGACCCTACTCCATCCAATGGCCATTCCCACTACCCCCCCCAGCAGGAATACTCCTACTCTTGCGAGCCGGTCAGCCTGCTTGGAAAGTCCCACATTCTTGAGTGCGTCCCCGACCTGGCTGCCCCTCTCGAGTCCTACTCTGAACCCCCACGCCCTTAGGGCCAGGTGACCGATGTTGTACAGGAAAAGGAAGAATGCAACGGTCACCCAGGGAGGCGCTCCAGCCAGAGCCAAGATGAGGGAGGCCAGGACCGTTGCCGGGCGCCACCCAACCCAGATAAGGGCGTCCCCCAAACCCCCGAGGGGTCCCCTTACCGCCACCTTGAAGCGCCGGATTTCCTCTGGATTCCTGCCGTCCTCCTCCATCTGGAGGGTGGCACCTAAAGCAAGGTTCGCCAGATACGGATGGGCATTGAAGTGTTCGGAATGTCGCTGGATCGCCGCCTGGAACTCTTCGGGTCTTCCCTGGAAGAGATGCCGGAGAACGGGCACAATCGCAAAGGCGAACCCGCCTCCGATCATAGTCCGATTGTTCCAGGATCCCTGGATAAGAAAGGACCGGGCAAAGGCCGATAGGCGAAACCGCAGAGGGATCCTCATGCCAGAACCAGGAAGGCCAGGAGGAACACGGCCAGGCCTGCGCCGAAAAGTCTTCCCCTTTTTCGCCAGCCCCCCAGGCTCCCGACCAGGGCACCGGCCGGGATGGTCGCCCCGATAGCTAGGAGGGCCAGGGTCCCTGGCATTCTCAGGGGCCAGATTCCCAGTGGCGCCGCGGCGATCCAGCTTCCCGCCAAGAGGCCGATGGCGGAAAGGAGGCACCCTCTCACAAAATCCAATCCGAGACAAGCAAGGTGAGCCCAAACCACTCTGGCAGTAGTCACCGTCATTCTCGAGGGGTCCGCTACGAGCCGCCCGTTCAGTTTCCGGAAGATCCTCGTCGAGAAGCCGCCCAAACGGCTGAGAAGGAGGCCTACGGCCACCCCGGCGGCCACCCCTGCTGGGCCGGCTACCGCCGCGGCAGTGGCCACAGCTACCAGAGTTGGAGGGCCACCCTCAGGGAACTCGGCTCCCCCTACCGGGAAAATGGAGATGAAATACACCTCCAAGATCCCTCCGATGAGAAGACCCAGGGCCGGATCACCAACCACCCATCCGGCCAACACCCCGGTGACGATAGGCCGGGACACCATAAACTGGCCCATGGCAGTGCCATCGAGGGCCAGGAGGCCTCCAAGCAGGGTGAGGGGGAGGTAGTCCACAGTAACCTGTTCTTTCGCCCGGTCAGCCCAGGAGGTTCTCGAGGGGGACCTTGGGGGAGCCGGGGAGGTCCTGGGCGTAGATCAGAACTCCTTCGTCTGCCATCTCCCTAAGGCTCTCTCTATCGGCGGGATCCAGGAAAAGGTAAGGCAAAACCTCTTCCCTCTCCTTCCCCAGGTGCAAGCCGCCGAGGTTGACCTTTTCTTCGTTCAGGAGCCCATCTCGGGCAAGCTCCAGCATTGTGGCCAGGTCCCGAGTGAGGAGAACGCTTCGGAGTTCCGAAGCCCTCCAGTCGGGAAGCCGTGCCCTTCCTTCCTCTGGGGTCACGAACTCGACCTCGACCCCCTCAGGGACTCCCAGCGTGTAGAGTTCCTGCTCCCATTGACTGGCCGCCAGGAGCTGGTCTACAACCAGATATCGGTCCGGGCGGAGCTGGCTACCCCAACCGACGACGACCTGGCCGTGGATCAGGCGTTCGTCAACCCGACGGAGAATAATCGGCATCGGCGGGAAACTCCGGAGCGCTGGTCAGATTTTCCCGGCCCTTCTTAAGGAGCCGGGGCACCAGCTGGTGAATCGGCAGGTCTCGGTGAAACACGAAGTCCAGCAGGACCGGAAGGTTTACGCCAAAAATCACAGCCCCCTCATCTTTCTGCCTCGAGCAGATTCGGGCCGTAATGGCACAACTACCACTAGGGAGGTCTGTAAAGACGATCGTGGGCCCTTGTTCGAGCAGACCTTCGATTTCCCTGTTGAGGACCTCGGGGGACTTACTATGGTTGCTGACGGCCACGAGGGCTCCCTCCGTCATCCCGGATATTCGGGATACGGCATCCAGGAGGCCGTCCGCCATTTCTCCGTGGGCGAGGATCACGCCCTTAACAGGAGCAACGTCATTCATAGTCTTGTTCGAGATACTTGCGGACCGGCCGCATTCTTTCCCTGAGCTTCTGATCGAACTCTCTGGCAGGATCGACCCCGGCATACCGGAGAAGGTGGTTCATCGCCACCACCTCGGAGATAACTGTGATGTTCTTTCCCGGATTCAGGGGAACCGTCACCCTTGGCAACTCCACACCCAGAATGACAGAAGTGTCCTTCTCCAAGCCGGTTCTCGAGTAGACCTTGTTCTCATCCCAGGCCTCTAGCTGGACCACCACCTCGATACGTTTTTGTTGCCGAATCGCCCGGATCCCAAACAACGCCTTCACGTCGATGATTCCGACGCCGCGGATTTCCATGTGGTGTCTTTGGACCTCATGGCCATGACCAATGACGATGTCATGCCCACGCCGGGCGGCGAAAACGAGGTCGTCGGCAACCAGGCGATGACCCCGCTCAACGAGGTCCAGGACACACTCGCTCTTCCCGATCCCACTGTCCCCCACAAACAAGACCCCGACTCCGTAGACGTCGGCCAAGGAGCCATGCAGGCTCACGGTCGGGGCCAACGCAGCTTCCAGGTAGGGGTTCAGACACTGGAAGAAGAATCCCGTGCCCATGGAGGTCCTGAAGACCGGAATCCGCTGTTCCTGGGCTAGGCTGAGGAAGTGATCCGTGACCTTGAGCTCTTTGGTAACAAAAACCACCGGTACATCGTGATCGAAAAGCTGTCGAAGCCTTTCCGCAGCAAGGTCCGGATCAAGGGAATCGAGATATGCCATCTCTGTTTCCCCGAAAACCTGAACTCTGCCGCCCACCACCCTCTCCGTAAATCCGGCCAGGGCCAGACCCGGGCTGGCCGGGTCTGGGTGGGTAATGGGTCGGCTGAGATCAGCGTCCAGGGTGAGGTTCTCCAGACCCAGGGTTTCCTCCCGTTCCAGGAGGAGTTCCTCAACGGTGATTTGTCGGTTCACGGCGGCCTGTTCATCCTTCGAATGGGGGCATTTCGGGGGCTCCGGTGCGTTGGCGGTCCTTCCTGAGCTTCCGGCGCCGCCGTAGCATCCGGGAAAGCCGGTCCACCATCTGGTCGACGGCTTCCCGGAACTCAGCTCCTTCTCCACCTGCCACCACCGGCTGTTCTCTCTCGACCTTCAGAATTGCGTCGACTTTCTTGAGGTGTTTCACGACTTCAAAAACCACTTCCGCGCCTGTAAGGCGGGGATCGTATCGGGAGAGTTTCCCGAGCTGCTCTTCTGTTCTGCTCCTTACGGCATCAGGGATTTCACAATGACGGGCGGCGATTTGGACTCTCATGGCTCCTCCATGCTGCAGACAGAACCGAATCACGGGATCGCTCTTCAAAAGGCGTCCCGATTCGAAAAAAGTTACGCTAGCGGATGATCACCGGCCACCCGGGCCTCCAGATAAGCCTCCATCCTCTCCGCCGAGTCCTCCCAGGAATAGGATTCGGCGTAGGCCCGGGCAGCATATCCCATACCCCTTCGGGTCTTCTGGTCCCCTACCAGCTTCTTAAGGGCCCCGGCCAGGGAATCCACATCCCCGTGGGGGACCAATACCCCCGTTTCACCATTCAAAACGGCGTCTCGAAGACCCGGAGAGTCACTGGCAACCGTGGGGGTTCCACAGGCAGCCGCCTCAATGATCGAGATTCCCCAGCCCTCCTTCGGGGAGGTGAGTGCGTGGATCCAGGACCGCTGTAGGTACCGGATCTTCTCTTCTTCTTCTATATACCCCAAGAAACGAATGTGTTCGCCTAGGGAGAGTTTTGAGGTGAGAGCCTGGAGATCCAGTTGGAAATCTCCCTTGCCGATGATGATGAGTCGAACGGAGAAATCCTGATCCCGAAGCCGGGCGACGGCCCTGATCAGAAGATCCACCCTCTTATACCGTTTTAGGCGCCCAAGGTAGAGAACCGTCGGCTCCTCGAATTCCTCGTCCCCGGTGGCCGGTACGAAACGGGAGAGGTCCACACCGTTCGGGATGACGGGGATATCAGGACATCGGAGCCCCCTGTCGTGGAGGTCTTCCGCCGTACTCTTGGACACGGCCACCACATGGGAGCCCTCAAAAACTCTGGGGATCGGTTGTTCCAGGAGCCAGGTAGCGCAGGCCATGGGAACGGAGGCTTCTTGGAAGGCCGTTTTTCCGAAGAGGTGGTGCACGAGGAGGACCACAGGGGAATTGGTCCAGAACGGCATAAAAACCGGGACCTTGTTCAGGTCCTCTACAACGATTTCGAACTCATCCGGGTTCAGGGATTTCTTGAGGTAGATCGGAACGTGAAGCCCAAATGTGAGGCGGGTCCCTATCCGGTGGACATCAAAGCCGTCCACCCGTTCCTGAGGCTCTCCTCCCGGGAAACCCGAAGTAAGAAGGGAGATGTCATGGCCACGGGCGGCCAACCGGCCGAACACCTCATGGAGGTGGGTTTCCGCCCCCCCTGCTTGGGGGTTCATGCGATCTAGCCAGTTGACGACAAGGATTTTCAGGAGCGGGCTCCCTGGTTACTCCCGGAGGTCGGCGCGTTTGAAGAGGGCGTCCAGTACCCCGTTCACGAATCTTGGAGAGTCTTTCCCGCCGTAGGCTTCCGCAAGATGGATACCCTCCTGGATGGAGACTTTTGGAGGGATCTCATCGAGATAAAGGAGCTCGGCAGCGGCCAAACGAAGGATCGACCGGTCCATCACGGACAGGCGCTCGAGGCGCCAGTTGTCCAGGGCGGACTTGAGAGTCCTATCCACCTCGGGCAAATGCTCCTGAACAGTCCCCAGGAGAAGCTCTATGTACGCCACCCTCCTGGCGGCGACCCGCCGGCTCTGCAGAATTATGGAGAAGGACTGGCGGATAGTTACCCCTCCGCCAGAGCTTTCCCATAGGTAAAGGGCCTGGAGAGCCCATGCCCTTGCCCGGCTTCGATCCCGGGGGTGAGTTCCGTCCCGGGGCTGAGTTTTGACCGTCAACCCTTACTCCATCATCCCGAAGAGGCCCGACATCTCCAGGACACTCAGCGCCGCATCCCATCCTTTGTTCCCGGCTTTGGTCCCGGCCCGTTCGAGAGCCTGATCGACGGTGTCGGTAGTGAGGACGCCCAGGGAAACGGGTACGCTGGAACTCCTGGCGACGGCCCCGAGGCCACGGGTAGCTTCCCCTGCCACATATTCGAAGTGGGGGGTTCCTCCTCGGATCACACAGCCCAGGGCGACGATCCCATCGTACTTCTTTGCATCGGCGACCCGGGCCACAACCGTAGGCAATTCCCAGGCTCCGGGAACCCGGAAGAGGTCGATGTCTTCGTCCTGGACACCGTGACGCTGAAGGCAATCCGTGGCCCCCGTCACCAACTGTTCGGTGATGAGGCTATTGAAGCGGGTCACAACAATGGCAAACCGCTTTCCGCTGCCGTTCAGATCTCCATTGAACTCGTTCACGAAAGTGCTCCGTTAGATAATGTGCCCAAGTTTGGTTCGTTTGGTGGCCAGGTACTCACGATTGAACTCCCCAGCCTCCACCTCAAGCGGCTCCCGGCCCGTGATCTCCAGGCCGTATCCCTCGAGCCCCACAATCTTTCGAGGGTTGTTGGTTAGTAATCTGATGGAGGTCAGCCCCAGGTCCAAGAGGATTTGTGCACCGAGGCCATAATCCCGGAGGTCGTCCTTGAAGCCCAGGGCTTCATTGGCCTCCACCGTATCCCTTCCCTGATCCTGAAGGTCGTAGGCCCTGAGTTTATTGGCCAGCCCGATTCCCCGGCCTTCCTGCTTGAGGTAGATGATGGCCCCAGCCCCGGCTTCGTGGATTTTCCTCATGGCGGCGTGGAGCTGCTCCCCGCAGTCGCAGCGCTGGGAACCGAAAACATCCCCGGTCAAACACTCGGAATGCATGCGGACCAGGACGTCGGTCTTGCCCTCGAGGTCGCCTTTGATCAGGGCAACATGGTCCCGTTCATCCACCAGGTTCGTATAGCCAAAGATCTTGAAGTCCCCGAACTCCGTGGGGAGCTCGGCCTCCGCCACCCGTTTCACGAGTCGTTCCCGGGCCAGACGGTAGGAAACCAGCTGAGCCACAGTGATAAATTTCAGGTTGTGTTCCTGGGCGATGACCTCGAGCTCGGGCCTCCGGGCCATGGAGCCATCCTCATTGAGGATCTCGCAGATCACCCCAGCTGCCGGAAGGCCTGCGAGTCTAGCTAGATCCACGGCGGCCTCTGTTTGCCCCACTCTTCGGAGGACGCCTCCCGGGCGGGCCCGGAGGGGGAAGATATGTCCAGGCCTTCGAAGGTCCGTGGGCCGGGTGTCCTGGTCGAGGAGGACCTGGATTGTTTTGGCCCGATCGAATGCGCTGATGCCTGTAGTTACGCCGAAACGAGTGTCGGCATCTACTGATATGGTAAAGGCGGTGTGCAACGGATCGGTGTTGTGATCCGTCATGAGAGGGAGTCCCAACTCGTTGGCCCGGTCCATGGTCATGGCGACACAGATGAGTCCCCTACCGTGCTTCGCCATGAAGTTGATGGCCTCGGGAGTGATTTCCGAAGCCGCACACACGAGGTCGCCCTCGTTTTCTCTGTCTTCATCGTCCGCCACGATCACCATCTTACCCTGGCGGATGTCCTCGATTGCGTCGCCGACGCGGTCGAAGGTCATGCTGTTCCCCCTCCGTATCCCCAACCCTCGAGGCCTTTGAGATTGACTGCATTCCCGGCCTTCCAGGCCGAGAGAAGCTTGGCTACATATTTTCCGACCAGGTCCCCCTCCAGATTGACGGGGTCCCCGGGTTTCAGCGAACCGAGATTCGTATGGTTCCAGGTGAACGAGATGATGCCCACCTGGCACTGCTTTTCCGCGGGGAGAGCGTTTATGGTCAGGCTAACCCCGTTGATGGTGATAGATCCGTGAAGGATCGTGACGTCATCCACGATTTCCGGGACTTGAAAATCCAGGAGCCAGTAGTCCCCCTCCTGCCGGACCGAAAGCAGGCGTCCCACACCGTCAACATGCCCCTGAACCAGGTGGCCGTCCAAGCGCCCACCCAGGATCATGGAGCGCTCGAGATTCACCTTGCTACCGACTCTGTAGTCCCCTGCCACCGTCCTGGAAAGAGTGGTGCCGATGGTCTCGATTGTGAAGGAATCGGCATCATTCCGGGTGGCTGTTTGGCAGGCGCCGTCGACCGTGATGGAATCTCCGGGTTTCAACTCAGAGGAGATCTCCGGGGCATGAATCACGAACTCTCGGGCACCGGATCGTTCCCGGACCGATTTGATGGTCCCCACAGTCTCGATAATCCCCGTGAACATCAGCTCATCCGATCATAGGTCAGCATCAAATCCCTGCCCAATCTCTTTCCGTCTTCTATGGGTGACCATCCTTCCCAGTCGGTCCGAGAGGTGAGGCCCGGAAACGCTGGGACTCCCTGTGAACCTAGCACAAAGGGTGCCACGAAGAGGAACAGCCGTTGGGCCAACCTGGCCTTCAACAGCTCCGAGGCCAATTGGCCACCTCCTTCGCAGAACACCGAGTGGATTCCCAGGGTCCAACAGACTCCCAGAGCCTGTTCCAAAGAGACCCCCCCCTCCACCTGGTCCACTGCGTGGACGGCGGCGCCCAACTCCCGGAATCTCCGCCCCACCTCAGGTGGAAGGTGGTTCCCGGTGATGATCAATACCGGTGCTTCTTCCACGTCTTTGAAGAGGTTTGCGTGAAGAGGAGTGCGACCATGGGTATCCAGAACGATCCTGGTGGGCTGAGCCCGAAATGGGACATCCTCCCGGACGGTCAGGTAAGGGTCGTCCACCAAAAGAGTATTGGATCCCACCATGATTCCGGAGAACCCCGCCCGCAGGCGGTGGGTTTCTATCCGGGCTTCCGGGCCCGTGATAGATGTCCGCTGACCCGGGGCGCCGGCGATCCGGCCGTCCAGGGTCTGGGCCAGCTTCAAGGCCAGATAGGTGGACTCCTGCTCGTGGTTGTGGAAGAAGGCAGGGTTCTCCCGCCGGGCATCCTCTCTGGAGATCACCGGGCCATCGACTTCGATTCCATGTGCCCGGACCGTCAGGGCTCCTCCGGACGAGGCCTCTCCGGGATCGGCTGCACCGTATACCAGGCGGGAGATTCCCGCTCCCACCAGGGCCTGAGAACAAGGAGGGGTCCGTCCAAAGTGGTTACAGGGCTCCAGGCTGACATACACTGTTGCCCCCTCGGCCCGAGCCCCAGCTTCTCTCAAGGCATTGATCTCGGCGTGGTGCCCCCCCCACTCTTCATGCCAACCCTCCCCGATGACCTCGCCATCCTTCACCATCACGCAGCCTACAGCAGGGTTGGGGTGGACCCTCCCCCATCCTCGGCGGCCGATTTCCAGGGCCCGTTGGAGGTGTATTCGATCGGTGGATGAGATGGGGTTCATCATAAGAAATTCAGCCCCTCAAAAGGTTAGACGAAGAGCCAAAGCCCCGAAGATGGAGCTATCCGACGGGTCGAACTCCGAGTCCGCCGCCACGGCCAGATCAGATTCGAAACCGGGAGCCCAACCGAACTCGCCCGAGAGTTGGAGAGCCAGAAAAGTCAGGGAGGTGCCAAAAAAGAAGATGGGTCGGTCGGACTGGAGTTCCCCGAGCAGATCGGCGCTATTCCCCATCCCCTCCGGGTCGTCCACAGTGGTATCCACCATCCCCGAGTATCGGTCCCACCCTGCCCCGGCAAGAAAACCGATCCCCCAGATGTCCTTTCCTACCACACCCCTGAGGGAGGTGACGGCAAGTTCAAAACCGGACTCCGCCGGAAATCCATCTTGTCTGCCCCAGAGGCTGGTTCTTCCTACCGTTCGGTAGAAGCCTGAGACCGAGATCCCGGGAAGGGAAAAAGACTCTCGAAAGATCCCGACTCTGCCCCCGGCCCCCCATGCCCAGAGATTCTCGTTGAATCCGGCATCCTCTGGAGTGTTCACCCACTGACCGGAAACCGTGAGGTCCAGCGATCCGACTCCCCCCACGGTTGGACCGATCGAGAACCCATCGAAAACCCCAACGGTCCCAGAAAAGTGCATGGAAGGAAGTTCGGCGGAGACCTCGCCCGAGGGTGAGAACTCCGTCTCGTCCGGGGCCGGCATGGGCGCGCTGACCAGGAGACCACGGAGGCTGATTGCGAACCGCGGGGAGCCCTTGGTTCGCCATCCTAATGTGCTAGCTGAACCTGGGAGATCCGTCCCCCCGGAGATGGCCAGCCCAACAGCCCCCTGGGCGGCTTGAACCCCGAGAAGGGTCCACTCACACCAGGCCTGTTGGGATGGGGAAGCTGTGCTGGCGCATCCGGAAGCCAGCTCGGGGAGGCTTTGGCCCTGGAGGTCCCGGTTGACCGGGCCAAGGGCCAGACCAACAAAGATCAGGGCTGGAAAGCCGTGGACCCTGAACAGCCTCAAATCAACTCCACCTTCCCGTCGTCGGTCACCTCCCCCAAAACCCAGCTTCGTTCACCTGCGGCAGCCAGGTCGTTGGCGACGGAATCTGCCTCAGCAGCATCTGCGATCACGATCATGCCCACGCCCATGTTGAAGACCCGGAACATCTCGTCGGTCCTGACCCGGCCGCCCTCCTGCAGGACCCGGAAAATCAGCGGCACCTCCCAGCTCCGAGTCTCAATCCGGGCACCGAGGCCTTCTGCGAAGACCCTTGGGAGATTGCCGGGAATGCCCCCGCCGGTTATGTGGGCCAATCCGTTGATCCGATCCATTTTCAACAAGGGGAGGATCGACTTCAAATAGCTCTTGTGCACCGCCAGGAGGGCCTCGCCCACGGTGGTCCCCAGGCCCGGGACGACGTCATCCACCCCCAGGGCCATAGCCTCAAAGACAATTTTCCGGGCCAGGGAATAACCGTTCGTATGGAGCCCCGAAGACCCCAGGGCGATCAGGGCATCACCCGCCTTGATGCGGGAGCCGTCGAGGATGTTCTCCCGTTCCACCACTCCGGTGACAAAACCGGCCAGGTCATATTCCCCTTCGGAATAAAAGTCTGGCATTTCGGCGGTTTCGCCCCCGAGTAGAGCACACCCGTTCTCGAGGCAAGCCTGGGCGACCCCGCCCACCACTTCCGTGACCACTCCCTCTTCCAGATGACCCGCTGCAAGGTAGTCCAGGAAAAAGAGAGGGGTCGCACCCTGGACGAGGATGTCGTTCACGCAGTGGTTGACCAGGTCCTGGCCGACGGTATCGTGGCGTCCCGTCAAGAAGGCGATCTTCAGCTTGGTCCCGACCCCGTCAGCGCTGGAAACCAGGACCGGAGTCCCGACCTCCTCTGGCACCGCGTAGAGGCCACCAAAAAGACCCATTTCGGAGAGGGTGTTGCTGTCCCTGGTCCTGGCTACCAGCTCTTTAAGAGCCTCTTTGGCCCGGTCGGCCGCATCCAGGTCGACGCCAGCTTGGCTATAGCTGAGGCCTTTCTCTTCAGTCATCCTGCTGCTCCTCCTCGCGATCCATCCGTATAGGTGCCGTCACTCCGAGGATCTCCAACCCGTTTCGCAACACAACCCGAACGCTCCGGGCCAGGCAAAGCCGGGCCTTCCGGATGCCCGGGTCCTCCGCCAGGACCGCCAGTTCAGGATTTCGGGAAGGATTCCCGGCGTGGTACCAAGAATTCACCGCTCCTGCCGTCTGTTCCAGGAAGTCACAAACGATATGGGGTGCCCTGGCCGCCGCTGCCCTCTCGATGGTATCCGGGAAGTCGGCCAGGCGCTTGATCAACTCTCTCTCCAGGGGATGGGAGAGTTCCTCGAACGTTGCTCCATCCGGGCTGATGTCGGTCTCCTCCAGCCCGGCCTTCCGGAAAATGGAGCACATTCTCGCGTGTGCATATTGCACCTTGAAGACGGGATTCTTCTCCGACTGATCCATGGCCACGTCGAGGTCGAAAACAAGGTGTGCTTCCGGCTTTCGCATCAGGAAGAAAAACCGGGCCACGTCGACGCCCACTTCCGACACGAGTTCCCTGAGGGTGGTGTAGGATCCGGCCCGCTTCGACAACTTCACTTCCTGGCCGTCCTTCTCCACTGTCACCATCTGGTGGAGGACGTATTCCGGATAACCCTCGGGAAGCCCCAGGGCTTGAAGGCCGGCTCGAACCCGGTCAACGGTGGAGTGATGGTCCGCTCCCTGAACGTTGATGACCTTCTTGAAGCTCCGCTCCCACTTCGTCACGTGATAGGCCACATCAGGTAGGAAATAGGTGGGAGACCCATCTCCCTTGACCATCACCCGGTCCTTCTGATCCCCATATTCCGTGGTCTTGAGCCAGACGGCGCCGTCGTGCTCGTAGACCAACCCCGTCTCCTTCAGTTTCAGGATCGTGGAATCCACCAACCCATCCGAGTAGAGGGACGATTCGAGGAAATAGTTATCGAAGGTCAGGTGGAAATCCCTGAGATCCCTATCCTGATCGTGGCGAAGGACTTTCACGGCGAAGGCCCGCATGAAGGTCAGGGTCTCCTCGGAATGGTCCCCCCGGAAGCGTTCCCCCTCCTGGGAGGTAAGGCTTTCGGCCAGCTCTTTGATGTATTCACCCTGGTAGCCCCCCTCCGGGACCTCCACGGTTTCTCCCAGAAGCTCCTGGTACCGGGCCCAGACGCTCTCGGCGAGCAGATCGATTTGTCGGCCTGCGTCGTTGTAGTAGTACTCCCGATACACCGACCAACCAGTCCAGGCCAGAAGGGAGGAGATTACGTCCCCCAGAGCTGCTTGCCGGCCATGGCCCAGGTGTAAAGGGCCCGTGGGGTTGGCCGAAACGAACTCGACCATAAAAGGCTGGCCGGAGCCGGCAGAGGACCGGCCGAACTCCTGGTCCCGGGAGATGATTTCCGGCAGGACACCGGCCACGGCGCCGGAAGAAAGTTTGAAATTCAGGAAACCAGGGCCGGCGATTTCCACCGAAACCACTCCGGCTGCATTCGGATCCAGTCGGTCTGCGATCTCCTGGGCAATGACACGGGGCGGCTTCTTGAGGGAGGAGGCCAAGGTGAGTGGGAGGTTCGTGGCCCAGTCACCATGGGCCGGATCCCTCGGTCGTTCCAGGTGGATAGCGACGTCCGCTACACCCATGTCCTGAAGAGTCTTCTCCAGGGCCTTCTTGATTTGAGAATCGGACATGGACGATCAGGCTCCATCCGAGGGCGAACCCCCGCCAGAGGAGGGTTTGGCTCCGGAGTCCCCGGGTTTTTCGGAAGGCTTGGACTCTTTCTTTTTGCCCTTGGATCCGCCGGCTTTTGCCTTGTCCGAAAGACCGTCGGAGCGCTCCTGGGAGGCTTCCTTTTGGTAGGAAGCGCTCCGGGAGTCGGTGATATAGAACCCGTCCCCTTTGAACAGGAACCCGGCTCCACCGGAAAGGAGCCTTTCGCTTATGGACCCGCACTCCGGGCAATCCGCCCGGGGTTCTTCACTCATCTTTTGAAACAGCTCAAAATGATGCCCCTTCGGACACCGGTATTCGTAGGTGGGCATAGCCCGACACGCCTCCGTCTCGTACAGGAAAACCAGGGAAAAACCTAACTATGGATGGGGTCCGAGTCACCCTTGGTCGTAGGTTCCCCACTCCCCTCTCAGGACGTCACTGATTTCCCCCAGGGTGGCCCGTCTTTTTGCTGCATCGATCATGGGAGGGAGAAGGTTTTCTCCGGATCTGGCCGCACCTCGAATCCGCTCCAGGGAATCCCGAAGGGCCTCCGGGTCTCGGCCAGATCTCATCGTTTTCAGCCCGGTGGTCTGGGCTTGTTCCAGGGCGGCATAATCTGGTTGTTCGATTCCAGGATCTTCGCCCTCTTCCTCGAATGCATTCACACCCACCACGGTTCGCTCCCCGCCTTCAATCTCGAGCTGGAAGCGGTAGGCTGCCTTGTGGATCTCTTCGGTCATGAAATCGACGGCCTTCGCGGCGCCTCCCATCTCCTCTATCTGGGCCAGGTAATCAACGGCATTGGCTTCCAGTTTGTCGGTGAGGGCCTCCACGAAATAGCTCCCGGCCAGGGGGTCCACGGTGCTGGTTATGCCCGATTCGTGGGCCACGACCTGTTGGGTGCGAAGGGCCAGTAGGGCCGATTCCTCGGAAGGAAGGGCCAGGGCCTCATCATAGGCGTTCGTATGAAGGGATTGGGTCCCGCCGAGGACTGCGGAGAGGGCCTGAAGGGTGGTCCGAACCACGTTGTTCAGCGGTTGCTGGGCCGTGAGGGTGGAGCCACCGGTCTGTGTGTGGAACCGGAGTCGGCAGGCGGCAGGGGAACCATCGTACCGTTCACGCATCATCCGGGCCCAGAGTCGGCGGGCAGCCCGGAACTTGGACACCTCCTCCAGAACATCGCTGTGGGCTGCAAAGAAGAAGGAAAGGCGAGGGCCGAAATCTTCGAAAGCAAGGCCCGCCGCCAGGGCCCGTTGGACGTATTCGAGGCCGTTGGCAAAGGTGAAAGCCAGCTCCTGTGGGGCCGTGGCCCCGGCCTCCCGCATGTGGTAGCCGGAGATGGAAATGGTGTTCCATCGGGGAACCTCATCTCCGCAGAAGGCCATGACGTCGGTAATGAGCCTGAGGCTAGGGTCCACTGGATAGATGTAGGTACCCCGGGCGATATACTCCTTCAGGACGTCGTTCTGGACCGTGCCCCGCAGTGAGTTCCGAGAGACGCCCCTCTCGTCTGCCAGGGCTACGTAGAACGCAAGGAGGATGGAGGCGGTGGAGTTGATGGTCATGGAGGTGGACACGGCCTCCAGGGGGATGCCTTCGAACAGCACCTCCATGTCGGAAAGTGAGTCGATGGCCACCCCTACCCTGCCGACTTCCCCTACAGCCATGGGATGGTCCGAGTCGTATCCCATTTGGGTCGGGAGGTCGAAGGCGACCGAGAGCCCGGTCGTGCCTTGCTCCAGGAGGTACCTGTACCGGCGGTTCGTGTCCTCGGCGGTTCCGAACCCGGCGTACTGCCGCATGGTCCACAAACGGCCCCTGTACATGTCCGGATGGACCCCCCGGGTGAAGGGATATTCGCCGGGTTCCCCGAGGGTCGGCTCTACCTCCCGGGCCCGATAGACCGCTTCTACCGGAAGGCCGCTGCCGGTGACGAATTTTCGGCTCTTCTCTGGGTCCGTCATTCCACTGAGCCTTCCTGAGGGGGAGAATCAGGCACCTCGAACTCAACCAGAACCTGGTCCTTTTTCACGGCTTGTCCTGCCTCCACGAGGATTCGACTTACTCGACCGTCTCCCTCGCTTTTTAGTTCGTTCTCCATCTTCATGGCTTCCACGATCACGAGCCCCTGACCCTGCTGGACATCCTCACCGGGTAGGACGTCGACCTTCACAACCATTCCGGGCATGGGGGCTTTGAGAGCTCTGGGACCCTTGGGCTCCTCCTTCGTCGCTACCATTTCCCGGATGGCTCGCGTTCGTTCGTCCACGACTTGGGTGCGGAGGTGCCTTCCCGAGAGGTGGAGGACCCATCCTTCCGCCCCATCTCTGTTGGCGAGAATGCGGTGAGATTTCTTGTTCAAGAGGAGGGAATAGACATCCGTCCCGTCCATCTCCACCAGGTCGGCGGCCGCCTCTTTCCCGTCTACCAGGATCCCGTCAGGTCCCAGCTCCACCTCGAGAATCCGTTCGCCGATCGTCACGAAGTATCGCATTTATCCCTTAGTTTGTTGGTCCTTCGAGGGAGACCACGGTTTCCACGTGCTCGGTTTGTGGAAACAGGTCGAAACCTCGCACGCTCTGCACGGTGTATGCGCTGCTCAGCCTCTCCAAATCCCTCCCTAAAGTCCCCGGATCACAGCTGACATAGAGAATTTTGGGGACGGGGTGATCCGTGAGGATTGACGAAATGGCTGGATCTACCCCGGTTCTGGGTGGATTCAGGAGCACCAGGCCGGCCGGCAGCACCCCGGCCAATTCTTCCTCCACCCGGCCTTTCACCACCCTGAAGGAACCCCCGGGGGTTTCGGTCCCCGCCGAGTAAGGATGGATATCGATACCGATAACCTCGTTCCCCCACCGTGCCATGGCCCTTCCAAGGACTCCGAGGCCGCAGTAGGCGTCGATGATCCTTATCCCCTCGGCGCCGTTTGCCTGGCCAAGAACGTAAGTGTAGAGGAGTTCCCCCGCCCCCGGGTTCACCTGTGTAAAGCCCGCTCCGCCCATGGGGATCTCTTCCCCACCCCAAAACACCGAAAGCTCAGGCTTCCCGGCAACGTGCCTCAGGACGCCATCCCGTCCCTCCCTCCAGATCGAGGTAAGGCCATCCACTTCGGCCAGGAGTTTCTGGGGGTCCCCATCCCCCTGGCCTCCTTTGATCGTCAGTCCCCCGCCACCCCGCTCGGTTCGCAGGTTCAGGCGGAGTTCTCGGCCGCTGGGGAGAAGCCTGGCGTTGGGTCCCCAACCGGCCCGGAGTCCCCGCCACAGCTCCGCCAGGGGTTCCTCCGGAAGGAGGCATTCGGGGCCGAGATCCAGGACCCGGCCTTTTCGAAGGCGCTCTCGGAACCCGGCTACGACCAAATCCCCGGGGAGCCTGCGAAGGGTGAACGTCACCCTATTCCGATACCGGATCTCGTGAGGAGAGGGGATGATCTCCGGATCCGGAATATCGAGCTTCCCGATCCGACGAAGGGCATCCCCGACGAAGCTAGCCTTCGCTTTCACCTGTTCCTCATACTCCAGGTGTTGAAGCGAGCAGCCGCTGCATTCCTCGTAACGAGGACATGGAGGTGGTCGTCGCCCCTCACCCTCCTCGAGCCACTCGATCGGCTCTCCGATGGCCCAGCGACGCTTCTCCTTGAGAATCTTGATGCGAACCCGATCACCCGGGGCCGTACGAGGGAGGAAAACGACCTTCCCGTTCGGGAGGGACCCGATTCCGACCCCGCCGGATCCAAGGCTTTGGACCGTGATCTCGAAGACAGACATCCTTGTTTCTTCTTTCTATCGCTGTCCGGAGAAGGGCCATCCGGCCCGTTTCCAGGAAGAAAATTCCGTCCCTTCGCTCTCCGAGGAAGGCCGAACCTGCAGTCGGTTTCTTTCCTTTTCCTGGAGAATGGCTGCGGCTGCGGCAGCCGCTCGAAGGAGGTCCTCCTCCTCGGGCCCTCCCATTAGGTCCGGGTGTTCATCCAGATACTGGATTGAGAAATCCCCCGCTACGAAGTCCGGTTCGTCCATGACCCTCCGGTGGAAGGGGATACTTGTTTCCACCCCCCGGATGACCATCTCATCCAAAACCCGAGCCATCCTTCGAATGGCGGAAACCCGGCTGGGCGCGTGGACGATCAGTTTGCCGAGGAGGGGGTCGTAGTGTAGACCGACTTCGAATCCACTGATGACCCCCCCGTCCCAACGAACGCCGGGACCTCCAGGGGTCCGGATGTAGTCCACACGCCCAGTGGACGGCAAGAAGCCCCGGAAAGGGTCTTCGGAGGTGATCCGACACTCGATGGCGTGTCCCTCAGGGCTCAGGTCGGACTGGTCGAGATCCAGGGTTTCTCCAGCGGCCACCCTGAGCTGGAGTTCCACCAGGTCGACTCCAAACACGAGCTCGGTAACGGGATGCTCCACCTGAAGGCGGGTGTTCATTTCCAGGAAGAAGTACTCGCCGTCTTTGAAAAGGAACTCCACCGTCCCCGCACCGAGGTAGTTGACGGCCTCCGCCGCTTTCACCGCCGCGGCCCCCATTTCTTCTCTTTGGGAGGGGGTAATGACGGGTGAAGGGGCTTCTTCGATGAGCTTTTGATGACGCCGCTGGATCGAACACTCCCTCTCCCCGAAATGCAGAACCTTCCCGGCCCGGTCCCCCATCACCTGGATTTCCACGTGTCTCGGCGAATCCAGAAAGCACTCCAGATAAACTGAACCGTCCCCAAAGGCAGCCAAGGCTTCACGACTCGCGGCTTCAAACGCTTTCGGCAGCTCCTCGGGAGTGCGAACGACCCGCATCCCCTTTCCGCCACCGCCGGCGGAGGCCTTCAAAAGAAGCGGATACCCTAGTTGTTCACCGATTTCTCCGGCCTCGCCGGGTGTATCGATTGCCTCGGTAACGCCGGGTACGATTGGGACACCCGCATCCATCATCCTCCTCCGGGCCTCGGTCTTGTCTCCCATCGACTCGATGGTTTCCGGACTCGGTCCCACGAAGACCAGCCCGGCCTCCGTCACTGCCCGGGAAAACGGAGCCCTCTCGGCCAGGAATCCGTACCCCGGGTGAATGGCTTCAACGCCAGCCTTCTGCGCTATCTCGAGGATCTTGTCGATTCGGAGGTAGCTCTCCGAGGAGGGCGCCGGACCGACGCAGTGGGCTTCATCCGCTTCCAGTACGTGTAGAGCCCTTCGATCGGCTTCCGAAAAGATGGCCACGGAGTGGATTCCCAGTTCCCTGCAAGCCCTGATGACTCTGACGGCGATCTCGCCACGGTTGGCGATGAGGAGACGTTCGAACACTCGGTTTGGATCCTTCCCACGGAAGATCAGTTGATTCCAGGTAAGAGGGGAAGGTAGACCGGTTTGGCGGACCACCACAAGCCGAACGGCGAGCCGGAGTGAACCGGCTCGCCGTCATATTGGACCTCACTTCGGGACGGCGGCAGGCCGCCCGGAAAGGACTACCCGACCGACCCCTCCACTGTGGTCTCCCTGCCCTTTCGAATCACGGTGAAGGAAACGGCTTCATCTCCCTCATACGATCCAAGAATCCTTCTTACATCCCTTTGGCTGGTCACGCCCCTCCCGTCGATGGCAAGGATCACATCTCCAGGCGCCAGGCCCAGAGAGGAGTCTTCCTGGACCTCGAGGACCAGCAGCCCTTCATCCGAGGTGAAGTACTCAGCCAACCCCGGGTTCATCTCCGCCAGCTTGAGTCCGAAACCGGCTGAACTTCCGCCGAGGGCATACAGTTGGGGGGAGCCGTCCCCGCTTCTGAAGGTCCAACTATTGGCCTCTGAGCCGGGGTGTCCCTTGATGAGAACGGTCTTCCTAATATCGTCGAGGTTCTGGACTTCGACTTGAAGGTCTTTCATGTGGACCTGAAGGTCCTCGATCTCCGCCAGGTGTTCCAACTCCCCCAGCTCTTTCAACTCTTTGATTTTGGAAATCTGGAGTTCCACCAGCTCTTTGTCGGGGCCTTCGAAAGTCCAAACCCCTCCCTGCTCTGGCCGGACACGGTAGATGGCTTCCCCGCCCTCGCCACCGCGTACGATGGTGATGGTGGGTTCCTCAACATCGGCTGTTTGAAAGCTGACGGTTTGAGGTGAGCCATCCCGGAGGTACCGTACCTCCACGTCCTCTTCAGGCTCCATCTCCTGGACGAGGGCCATGAGGCGCTGAACCGGCAGGGATCCCTCGTCATCGAAATCCGCCTCGGCCTCTTGAGGAATCGGATCCAAGAGGCTCTGCCCGTTCAAATGGGTGATGATATCCCCTTCCTGAAGACCGGCCTCCTCTGCAGGAGACTCATCGAGGGTCCCCGCGAGCCGGACCCCCTGGCTGTCGTATTCAGGGCTCTGGGTCCCATCCAGGGAGACGCCTAGTCGAACTCGGCTCTTGACCTGAACCATCACCTGCTGGGCCTTAAGAGCCTCCTGGCGGGCCTTTTGGTAGTGCTCCTGGGCGCTCCGGCGGGCCTCTTGGACAGCCATCATCCTGGTTTCGACTTCCAGGGCCCGCCCCTGGTGGACCTCCTGGAGCTCCTGGAGCTCCTGAGCCCTGGCTTCATGGATGGCCTTGGCCCTGGTGAGTTCCGCAGCCCTGGCAATTTCCACGGCCCTGGCCCGCTCCTCGACCTGGGCCCGTTCTGCCGCCGTTTGGGCTTGGAGAATACTTGGGAGGCACAGGAGGCCGACCCCCACGATGAGGGGGACTTTTCTACGGATGCGGGAATAGCCGCTCATGGTACGAGTCTCCAGAAGGCAACGTTGGGAGGGCAGGAAGCTGGGTTTCTTGCCCATTCAACCCCTTGGATGTCCCACTGAAAATAAAACGTTGCCTGGGAGGCCCCGGCTGGGGTCAGCTTCCCTCGTCTATGACCTGACGGCGGAACGCCTCGAACCCGGGAATCCGGGTAAGCTCTCCATCCATGATGGCAGCCATTTCTTCCGCCAGGCGCCATTCGGCTTCCAGTGCCGCCGCTTCGGCCAATTCATCGAGGCTGATAATCAGCCCGGCCCTTCTTGAAAGATCCAGGTCACCAAGAACGAGTCTTCCGGAGGCGAGGGCGTTCAGGAAGGCAGGGGCTCCTCCCATGGCGTCCAACTCCTGTGCGGCATGTTCAGCCGCCTCAACTACGGCCTCCCGTGGTGTGACCAACCCCAGGCCCATTCGTAGGGTCGGTCGGGCCTCCGAAAGGCTGACCGGTACCTCGGTGTGGCAAAGGGCGCAGGAAGCCAGGAGTTCCGGGAGGCCGAGGCCCGGGAGAAACTCGATGGCTTGGAAGTCCCAGGGGTTCAGAGCGAGTGGTTGCTGGCAGGAAGGGCAGCTCTTCACCAAGGGAACCTGGGAAAAGAGGTAGGTAAGGATGGAGGCACTCCCGATAAATGGGGAGGCGAGCCAGGGCTGAGACCGAACAGCCCCCTCGAACCCCCTATAGGGGTCGTATCCACCCACCGGTGGTGAGGGAAGCCTACCCAGGAGGCGAGCCCAGAACCCGGGAGACGAAGGCCGCCTCCCGAGAGTAGGACCGTATCTCCATCCCACGAATTCCGGTCGTTCGGGGCGGCCCACCCGGATCAATTCCCCATCCCCTACGGAAATGAGACTCAGGTGGGGGGTCGAGACGATGTTTTTCCCGAGCCGACCAACGGCCTCTTCACAGGCCTCAAGAGTTTCCCACCTGGATTCCATCGGAGTGAGGGTCCATCGGGAACAGCTTGGACAGACGTTCCAGAGACGGCCTCTCTCCGGATCGAAGGCCAGCCGGTGCCCCTGGCCGGGGGCCCACGGCGGGCCCGGGGCCAGAGCAGTGCTGCAGAAAGGGCACTCGGGACCCTTAGAGAGGGATGTTCCCATGTTTCTTCAGAGGGTTCTGGTCCCTCTTGTTCCTCAACATCTCCAGGGCAGAGATCAAATGAGGGCGGGTGTCTCTCGGATCGAGGATGTCGTCCAGATATCCCCGGCCGGCGGCGATGTACGGATGGGCGAATTTCTCACGATACTCGGCCATCCGCTCCTCCGTGGCCGCAGCCGGATCGTCGGCTTCGGAAATCTCCCCTCGGAAGAGGATCTCCACTGCGCCCTTGGGCCCCATGACAGCGATTTCCGCTGTGGGCCATCCGAGGTTGATGTCCCCGCGGATGTGCTTGGAATTCATCACATCGTAGGCTCCACCGTAAGCCTTCCGGGTGATCACCGTGACCTTCGGAACCGTGGCTTCGCTGAAAGCATAGAGGAGTTTGGCCCCGTGGCGGATGATTCCTCCGTGTTCCTGGGCGACTCCGGGGAGGAAGCCGGGGACATCCTCCAAAATCACCAGAGGGACGTTAAACGCATCGCAGAACCGAACGAAACGGGCACCTTTGTCAGAGGAGTCGATGTCCAGAACCCCAGCCAGAACCGAAGGCTGATTGGCGATGATCCCCACCGGGTGGCCGCCAAGGCGGGCAAATCCGGTCAGGATGTTTCCGGCGAATCCTGCGTGGACCTCAAGGAACTCCCCATCATCGAAAACGCACTCGATCACCTCATGCATATCGTAGGGCTGATTGGGGTTGTCCGGTACGATCTCGAGTAGTTTCTCGTCCCTCCGGTCGGCCGGATCCTCCGTCGGACGGAATGGTGGGGGCTCGGTGTTGTTCTGTGGGATGAAGCAGAGAAGCTCCCTAACGGCCGCGATGGTTTCCGGCTCCGAGTCGTGGGCGAAGTGAGCCACCCCGGATTTCGAGGCGTGAATATCGGCACCTCCCAGGCTCTCCATATCCACGTCTTCGTGGGTCACGGTCTTCACCACATCGGGCCCGGTCACGAACATGTAGGAGCTA
>CAYOVN010000037.1:0-25770 GCA_964407425.1 uncultured Gemmatimonadaceae bacterium | reverse complement strand
GATTGTGTCAGGGTGGCGGATGAACTCCCCCGGGGAGAGGGACCCGCCCAGTAGAATCCGCGAAGGGACTCCCTTTCCTGAACGCCTCCTCCTAGTTCCCGATTCGTCTACAGTGGTCGATCAATCGGTCCTGGATTTCCTCTGGATCGTCCATGGTCTCGAAGAAATCGTCCAGATACTCGAGGGTGTCTTTCAGGCGGTCTTCGTCCAGATCGGGCATCTGCCTCCACAGGTCGTAAAGCTCTTCCTTCATCTCCCGGAATTCCTGGTATACCGCGTCGTAGTCCGCCGGCTCCCGGCCGACCTGCTCAGGGCATACTCCTCTGAACAAACGTTGGCGCACTGAGCGGATCGGTAGCTTGGCGTCGGGTCGGGCGTATCGGGTATCGATGATTCCGGAAAAGTCGAAGTCGTAGGGGACGGTCAGGAAGGTCGATGGGAGGATCTGGATTATTTCCATATTGTGCATCCGCACGCCGGACCAGTCCGTGTTCCCGATCATATACTGAAAAACGTCGATGGCGATGGCTTGTTTCTTTTCCAGGCTTGCGGGGTGAAAGTCCCGAGCCGGATCCCAGTCCAGTTTCAACCCGCCGGTACGCGTGGCCAGGGCATCGTCGTCCTCGATCAGAAACCCATAGCGAATGAAGGTGTCGTCCTCCCCTGAGGTGTCCACATAGGTGATTTTGGCGAGGCGAACCCTGAGACTAACGGGGGTGACCACATTGAACATTCTGTAGACCAGGTATTCCGCGAGCACATACTGTTCCCAGTAGTCCTGCCCGAGTTTGCACACACCAACCAGCTTCAGTTTGTCCTGGCCATCAAAGAGTGTACCTTTGGTTGCACCCTTTTTTACGTTGATTCGAAGCGGCGGAAAATCGCAATTTTTCCGATTCAGACGGAAGATTCCTCGGGTTTGGACCTGGATTTCCTGGCTTTCCACTGATCCGTCTTCGTTCGTCCACTCCATCACCGCGGGACGCTCCTCAGAGTCCTCGTCACTCCGATCTTCCCGCCGGATAGTGTGGAAGTCGGCTTGGAGGGTGATTTCGAGGAGCTCCCTCGAGCTGAAGAGAGCAGCGTTTTCTGCGGCTTGGATCTCTTCGGCTGTGGGGGGGGGTTCTTTTTCCTGAGCACAGGCTGGAACGGAAAGGACGCCCAGGGCGTAGCAAAGGAACGCTGAAAAATACGGTGGCTTTAACCGAACCATCGGAGCTCTCCGGTTTCCGGTTCATTCTGTTGGTGAAGGGGTATTGAAAAAAAGCTAGGGCCAGGGGATAGATTGGTCCAGTTTCTTCTACCGTGAATCGGGATTTAAGGTCCCGGATTGGGAATATATGAAAAACAGCTCCAGCCGGGCCCTAGGGCCCGGAGCCATCCTGTCGTTTTCACTTCTGTTCTCATTGGCCTGGGCCTTGGTGGACGCATCGCCGGCCTTTGCTTCGAAGCCGACGGGTCCGGAAGCCGAGGGTGGTCCCAGGCTGGTGGTGATGCTCATCGTGGACCAGCTGAGAGGGGACATGCTGGACCGGTATTCCTCCCTCTTCTCGGGAGGGTTGAAGCGGTTGCTGGACGAGGGCCGCGTATACACCAATGCCCTACACGATCATGCCCAAACCGAGACGTCCCCAGGACACGCCACAATCTCGACCGGGGTCTTCCCCGGCCGGGCCGGGATCCCCTCCAACGCCTGGCGTGAGGGGGAAAACGGACAGCTCCATGTGGTCTATAACGTTCTCGATCCGGAGACCGCCATCGTTGGGGTGACCGGGCTCCCCGGCTCTTCTCCGAAGGTCCTTCGAAGGAAGGGGTTGGCGGATTGGGTCATGGAGGCCGAGTCCGGTGGGAGGGTGGTATCGGTATCGGCGAAGGATCGGGCTGCTATCCTCATGGCCGGAAAGGCCAAGGGTGAGGTCTTCTGGTTCGATTCCCAGGTGGGTCGGTTCGTGACATCCACCTATTACGGGAAACGGGAGCCATCCTGGCTCAGGAGGTTCAATTCAGACGGGCTGAAGGAATATCTGGCAGACTCCGTTTGGGTGAGTACGGTCCCGGCGGATCAGGCGCACCTCAGTGCTCCGGATACGGCCCATTTCGAATCGGATGGGATCCACTCTTACTTCCCCCACAAGTTTCTGGATGAGGTGCCGAATCCGGCCCCGGAGGACTTCTTTTTCTGGTTTGAAACGACTCCGATGCTGGACAATGCCACGCTGGATGTGGCTCTACTCGCCATGGATTCAGAGGACCTCGGCCAGAAGGAGGGGAGGACCGATTACCTATCGATCTCCTTCTCTCAGACCGATAGAATCGGGCATCAATACGGTCCCCTGAGCCGGGAACAGATGGATAACCTCCTTCGCCTGGATCGAACTCTGGAAGAACTGTTTTCCGCCCTGGACGAGGAAGTGGGAAAGGAAAACTACGTCCTGGGTTTCACCAGTGATCACGGCACCCTGAACAATCCGGAGAGGGTGGAGGGGGGCCTACGGCTGACGGATTCTCACCGCTCCGAACTCGAGCAGGCCCTTTCTGTTGCGGCCCGACAAGGTGGGTCGAACCGCAACCGAAGCACTGCCGAAGCCATGGTCGATGCTATGGCCGAGATGGACTTCGTTGGCCCTGCCTACACTCATACCCAGCTGGACGGCCCGGTACAGGGTGACTCTCTGGCCGTTCTGTTCCAGCACTCCCTTACCCCCGGGCGGGCTGGTGGGCTGCTGAGTCAGTATGGGGTGGAGATGTGGTGGAAAGAGAACGCTTTGAGCTGGGGAGTGCCCCATGGGACCACCCATGGATCGCCCTTTTATTATGACCGTTGGGTTCCCCTGATCCTTCTGGGGCCCGGAATCGACGCGGAGGTGGTGGAAACCCCCGTCAGGCCCATGGACCTGGCTCCCACCCTGGCCGAATTGGCGGGGATCCCCTATCCGGGAGATCTGGATGGGAAGCCTCTTCTTCCGGGTCCGGCGGGTGGATGAGCCGGAATGATCAGGGCTGGAGAGACCTCGGCTTAACGAACTCCCGCAGGTAGCCAGCGCGCCTCTCGATCTCCGACCAACCTCGGTCGTTGAACTCGATAACGGCCAGTGCCCCGGTGGGGAATTTCCGTTCCAGCTCCATCTCGGCCTCTCCCTCACCGCTCCCGACCAGAGTCATGGCCAGATCCTCGAATGTGGGGTTGTGGCCCACCATCAGGACTCTGTCGACGGTACTCGGGACCTCCCGAAGCATGGCTATCAGGCTCTGAACCGAGGCATGGTAAAGGTCCTCCATGATCTCTACCTGGTACGAGGAGTCCAATTGGCCCGAAGCCAGTTCCCAGGTTTCCTGGGCCCGGCGGGCAGAGGAACAGAGGACAAGGTCCGGGATCAGGCCCGTTTCAGCCATGAACGTCCCCATCAGGGGGGCGGCTTTTTGCCCCCTTCTGGCCAGCGGGCGCTCATGATCGGAGAGGAATGGCTCGTCCCAGCTGGACTTGGCGTGCCGAAGCAGGAGCAATGTTTTCAAGAACTCCCCCAAGTTTTGATGTGGTGAGCCAAAAAGCTGGCGACCCATTCTCCCCGTGGCAAGGCGGTTGATGGGACATGACGTTGCGGATCGGCTCCCGAACCCCCAGGCTTACCTCCCCGGACCCGACACTCTACCAGGAAGCTTCCTATGCGATCGCCATCCTCAATTCCATTGGGCCTTCTGATTCTCTTCTTCCTGGCCTGTAGTCCCGCTTCCGGCGAGAAGGGGCCGGGTGACCAGCCTCCGCAAGCCGCGGCCACCGCTGTCGACTCCCTGGAGGGGGATTTCCTCTACCAGGCGGTCACCCTCAGGGCGGCCCCCGGCCGTCTTCTTGACCTCATCGAGATGCTGAAGGAGGAACGGGACCTCATGGAGCTGGCGGGGGAGCCGGCGCCCCTATGGATGAGGCACACCCAGGGGGATCAGTGGGACCTCCTGATTCTCTACCCCATGGGGAGCTTCCACGAATTTTATGAGCCGGTCAGGACCGAGCGACGATTGGAGGCCGGGACCCAGAAGGGAATGTCTGAACGGCAGCTCAGGATCGAGGTGGATGCGGTCACCTCCTGGAGGGACGAGATGTTCGTTCGGGGCCCGGATCTCCCGGTTGTGGAGGCGGCTTTCGACCTGAACGGCTACTACCACGTAGAGATGTTCGTAGCCCTGGCGGGTCGAAGACGGGAACTTCTGGAGGAGCGGCGTATGGAAAACCACTACCTCCGGGAGTTGGGGCGGCCCCAGAATCTCCTCTTTGTCAGGGAGGCGGGAGGTCCCTGGGACTCCTTCACCCTGGGGTTCTACAGGGATATCAAGCACTACTCGGAGAGTGCCGACATCTCCGCCGAGGCCGAGGACAGAGCAGCCAAGGCTGCCGGCTTCCAGGGTGCCGACCAGATCGGCAGCTATCTCCGGAGGTTTCTCCTCTATCACCGGGACACTCTCTGTGTGGCCATCGGGTGATCCATCGTTTCCAACGAACCACTGATTCAAAAAGGCGGAGCAATGAAGACTTTCGTCAGCCGGCCGGTCTGGGCCCTCGTTTTGGCTCTGATCCTCGTCTGCCCGGAAATCTGCTTTGCGCAGATTGACTCGGCAGATTGGCAGGAAGCTCTCTCCGCCTTCGCCGGAAAGCTGGCCCAGGACGTAGAGGCCGATGGCACCGGTGGGATCACCGCCGGGGTGGTCATGGGGAGGGACCTGGTCTGGGCCCAGGGGTTTGGATGGGCCGATGTGGAAAAAGGGATTCCCGCCGGAGTGAACACTATCTACCGGGTTGGCTCCATATCCAAATCGTTTACCGCTGTGGCTCTCCTCCAACTTTGGGAGCGAGGATACCTGGACCTCGACCAGGAAGTTCGGGAAGTGTTGCCCGAGTTTGGCCAAATCCAGGGGCGTTCCCAGGGCGCTGATCCAGTCACGTTCAGGCATCTGGCCAGTCATACGGCGGGCCTGGTCCGGGAGCCTGATCTGGAGGGCTCCACCGATGGACCGTTGGAGTTCTGGGAAGACAAGATCCTGGCTTCCATTCCGACGACTGCTTTCTACGCTCCCCCTGGAGAGTCCTACCGATACTCGAACATAGGGTTCGGGATTCTCGGGTACTCCCTTTCCAGGGCGACGGGTATTCCGTTCATGGAGTTGATCGACGCCAGCCTCTTCAGGCCCCTGGGAATGCACTCCTCGGGTTTTGTGGTTACCCCTGCCTTGGCCGAGCAGCTGGCGACCGGGTATGTGGTGGGGAGGGACGGGGCGGTGGATGCCGAAGTCCCCTACCGTGAACATGTGGGCCGGGGCTACAAAGTGCCGAACGGGGGGGTGTACTCCACCGTCGGCGATCTCGGGAGGTTCATCGCGGCCCTCACCGGGGCCGCCACTGTGCCGGCATTGGGGCCTGAAGGCAGGCACCTGGTCCGGGTCCCTCAAACCCCGCCGGACGGTCCTCAATACAGCTTCGGCTTCAGCATCACCCGGCGAGAAGGCTCCCCGGATCTCGTAGGACACGGCGGATCTGTGGCCGGCTACAACGCCCACCTCATTTTTGAGCCGGACACTGGGATCGGCGTGGTCCTTCTTCGTAACTATGGTGGAGGCGAGACGAACCTCGGCGGGGCTGCCCGAGACCTTCTCTGGAGTCTGCTGGAGGGCTAGTCCTGGGCCCTGGGATCAGGCTGAGATAACAAGAAGGGTCGTGGCCACGGTGAGGGGCACGATCAGGTTGTCATCCAGGGCGATGGGGCTCGCCTCCATCAGTGCGGCGACTACGGCTGCAACAATGGCGGCTTTCCATGGGACAAAAATCAGGAGTGCCAGGAAAGCGGCAGCGGCGAAAGCCGTCGTCCCTCGTACCGTTCCCTCCATGAGCCGAACCTTGCCCCAACGCCTCCCGATGATATTCGCAGCGGGGTCGGCCCAGGCCAGCACCAGAATCCCGGCCAGGGCGTAGGCTTTCGGGAAGATGGCCAGGACCAGAAGGGAGGAAAGGGCATACCAGGTCGACGATGCCAGGCTCTTTTCTTCCCGGGGGGATGCAAGAAAGGAAAAGGCCCGGAAAAACAGGACGTTGAACTTGGGATCGAGGAGGCGCAGCACATCCAGGGTTAAGGAGAGGGCCAGGATGACGCTCAGAATCCAGATTGCGGTAGGCACGGGGAGACCAAGAACGGTCAGGACCAGGACGATGAAGGAGCCGGTTGCCACGTGAAAAACCCGCCTCCAGGGCTGGAAGCCTCTTGTGTTCTCCACCGCCTCGGAGAGGTGTGGGTCCGGAGAACTGGCTTGGGGCTGGGCCATAGCGGGTACATCGGGGTTTGGGGGTGCAATGATCGACCCGAATCTATCCTACCTTGTTCCCCATGGTCCATAGGGCTCGTTTCCTGGGCCCCTCCTTCCGTCCTCGCTGTTCCGGTTTTCCAAGGCCTCTTCGGCTGAACCCGAAAGAGGATTGGTCGTATGATAAAGGTTGGGAGGCCCCCATCATCGGCCTTCGGGTGGTGCATCGGCATTGACATCAGGACATCAATTAGATGATGTTTTTATGCATGAGAACCACACTGACTCTGGATCCCGATGTAGCCGTCCTCGTTGAGGAGGCCCGGGACAAGACAAAACGGCCTCTAAAGGAAATCGTGAACGACGCTCTCAGGCGGGGGTTGACCGCGGAGGACCCTCCCTCAGCCCTACGAAAGCCCTATGAAACGCAGCCCATTGATCTTGGGACCTGCCGCTTCCCGGACCTGGACGATGTGGCCGGCGTGCTGGCCGAGGCCGAAGGGGACGACTTCCGATGATCCTCCTCGATGCGAACCTCCTGATCTACGCTAAAGTCGAGAGCTTTCCTCAGCACGCGACTGCAAGGCGATGGCTGGACGGGAAGCTGAACGGCACCACCGGAGTGGGGTTGCCCTGGCCGAGCCTCCTGGCCTTTGTCCGGGTGGTATCAAATCCCCGGGTGTTCGACCGACCCTGCTCCGTGGTTGAGGCTTGGGCCCAGGTTGAAACCTGGCTGGAGCTCCCCACGGCTTGGACTCCGGAACCCACGGATCGACATCGCGGGATCCTGGATACCCTGATTCCGAACGCTGGAAAGGCGAACCTGATTCCCGATGCTCACCTCGCAGCGTTGGCCATGGAGTACGGCCTCATCCTCCAGACCACAGATAGGGATTTCGCTCGATTCCAGGGCCTGCGGTGGGAGAACCCTCTGGACCCGTGAGATAGAGGAAGACCGACTCCCCCGGAGCCGCCAGCGTACCTATGCGGACATTGCCATTGAGGCAGCGCTGAAGGATAGGCCTTTTCAGGACCCTATGAGCCGCTGAGGCTGGTAAAGGAATGTGTGTGGGGGTGGTGGGGTGGGGGAAAAATGGGAGGGAAGGGAAGGTTTCGGGGGGTAGATCAGAAATGCCCGCCGGTAGAGATAGGCGAACATGGGGCCCACAGTCGAGATGACAACTAACTCCTGCCCTTCTGTCTGAAACCCGACATACCTAACGCGATGATGAGGGGAGGACGACCTCGAAATCCCCGAACGGCCACCCTGCCACTACCATCCGGCCCGAGTCCAGAGAATGGTCAGGCCGCATTGGATCTTCTCTTCGTATTCGACGCCGATCGTGTTCTGATTCCAGACCGCCCGGTACTGGTCGGTGTACTTTCCCAACTCCGACGGTTTCGAACCACCCGCACCTTCCCCTGCTTTCGGAAGAGTCTCCTTCGAAGGTGGCGTCAGCCCCACCCAATGTTCGAGACAGGCTCCCAGTTCATGGCTAGCTCAATGAGTATCCCACCACATTCGTGAGTTGATCGTGGCACCATTCTGCCGGGCCATGGCTGCCTCCACAGCCTCCCGGTTGAGGGACCGCTCACGGTCGGGGTAGGGTAGGCGAACAGGAATCAGGCCGTCGTTGATGGCGTCGGGCCCCGGCTGGATCAAGCGGGTCCTCCGAGGAGGGGGAGCGTTGAGGGGCGGCGGAGAGATGCTGTTTTTCCAAGGGAAAGACGTACACAATAATGTGCCTAATATGGGATGGTTAAATGTATACAAATTAGAGTACGGTAGAGAGCTGCTGGGTGCAGGGGTTATTTGTGGGGGTTTGGTCTGTCAGCCCGCAGGGGTGCTTTTCGGTTATTATCAGGTCGGGGAGAAGGTGGCCCTCCTCCCCTTTTGCTACCAGCTTCCCCGCTCTCCCATGACCTCGATGATTCCGCACAGCCTGTCGGCCGCGGCCATCCAGTGAGCCTGGGTGCGACACATGGCTTCCTCTGCTTTTCCAGCCGCTATGGCCTCGATGATCCTATTGTGTTCGTTGACGGACCTGATTTGTTGACCAAAGTCGCTGCTGGAATAGATGCTGCGGTATCGATCAGCCTGGGGTTTGGTGGCCGCGTTGAGGGCTCTCAGGCGGGGAGCCTCCACGGCGTCCATGACGAGGTGGTGAAACTCTCCGTGAAAGAGGAGGAGCTTCTGATGTTCCGGATTCTTCGACTTCCCCAACTCGGCAATTGTATCGTTGATCCTTCCCATCCCGTTTGATAAGGTGAGGCGTTCTCTTTCTGGAAGATGGGCCGCCTGCCAAGCACCCAGCCCATCGAGGGCTCCGACGATATGGTAGATTTCCTTTGCGTCCTCCTTCGTGAGCGGGGCTACGAAAAGCTTCACTTTCCGTCCCCGGTCCTGGGCCATGACGTATCCGTGCTGCTGGAGCCTGTGGAGAGCACTCCTTACTGGGGTTCGGCTCACACCGAGGTGCTCGGCCAGTTCGCTCTCAACGATCCGGGCCCCGGGGGCCAGAGACCCTTTCAGGATCATCTCCCGGATCTGGTCATAGGTTGAGCTATTCAAGTTGCCGCGGGTCCTGTCCTCTTGTTTGCTGTTCATAGCGGATTCACCGGTAGGTTCGAGTTCGGCGCCGCCCACCTGCGAGTCGGAGAGCCGTGCCTGGCTCTATCCGACGGGTCGGTCGAGGAAATTCATGCAAAGGCAGATTAGCGATTGAAGCCCGTGCACAATATTGTATTTTATGTCGTATACGATACCGAAGGAAAGAGGCGGCGTTTTTCTTGTCCCCTACCGGAGACCGGCTGAATGAAGCTCCGAAGACGTCAGGACACAGGAACATTGGCCTGGGGTCCCCAGACCTATGGCCGCTCCCATCTTGGAAACCCTCTGGAAGTCTGGCTGCCTAAGGGGCCGTGCCGTCTCCTTCTCCACGCTGGAATTCACGGCGAGGAAGGAGAAACCACTGTGGCTCTTTCCTATGCCCTCCGCCTCCTCGGCGAGCCTTCACCGAACTGCGCGGTGGTCCTTGCTGTGAACCCGGATGGTTTGATCCGTGGGACCCGGGGTAACGCCAAGGGGGTCGATCTGAACCGGAACTTCCCCACCGAGGATTGGAAGCCCGATCCGGTGTACAATCGCTACACCCTCGATGCACCTCGGGACGTAGTTTTCAGCCCGGGGGCCGACCCAGGATCTGAAGCGGAGACGAAGGCTCTCATGGGTCTCATCGAAGAGTTGAAGCCGGAGGCTGTGGTGGCTCTTCACGCACCGTTGGCATGCATCGACAACGACAGCGAGGGGCCATTAGGTCACTGGCTGGCCGAAATAACCGGCCTTCCGTTGGTATCAGACGTAGGGTACCCCACGCCCGGCTCATTCGGAAGCTGGGGAGGGGAGCAGGGGATCGATGTCGTGACCTACGAGTTTGAGATGGCAGGGAAGGACGCCATCGTCAAGCGGCATGTTCCCGTGCTGACGGAGATCCTCCTGGGGGAATCCCCGTGGGTCTGACGAGCGGGTTTTCCTGTGGGTGGGATGGCTGGTCGATACGCGGCCATTTCGGGTCGTGGTCGGCATTTGTGCCATTCGCGTCGACCGAGTTCTAGGGCTTCTCCTACCTCAATGCCAAGGCCTCTCCGGCTGAATCCGAAGCAGAATCTCCAGATCCTCCACCCCGGGCCCCTTGGCTTCAGACTCGTGGTCGGACTAGACTACGTCTGGTTTCCCGTTGGGTCCGACGAATCCAGCGGGTTCTCTTTTCCAACTGAAGAGTGAGTTTTCGATGCTCCGGGTTGTTCCCCTCGTTCTTATCATCTCCCTCGGCTCCATCTCCTGCACGGAGGGGCAAGCCGCTCAGATTCCGGATGACACCCAGGAGGCGGCCGAAACCCTTCGGGATGCGGCCCTGAAAAGTCCCGTTGCCTGGGATCGCCTTACGGAACTGGTGGATATCTTCGGTGCTCGTTTCAGCGGCACCGAGAACCTCGAAGAGTCCTTGGACTGGATTCTCGCCAGGATGACCGAGGACGGTTTGGAGAACGTGCGTTCCGAGCCCGTCATGGTCCCTCGCTGGATCCGAGGGGAGGAAAGCGTCCAGTTGATTTCCCCCAGGTCCAAGGATCTGGCCGTCCTCGGATTGGGGGGTAGCGTAGGCACACCTCCCGATGGGATAAGGGCCGAGGTCCTGGTTGTGGAGAGTTACGCCGATCTCGAAGCTAGAGCCTCTGAGGCCAGGGGGAAGATTGTCCTCTTCGACGTACCCTTCACCTCGTATGGTGAGACGGTCCAATACCGAGGCGGTGGCGCGGTGGCGGCTGCCAAGGCAGGGGCCGTAGCCAGCTTGATCCGGTCCGTGACCCCGTTCTCCATGAACACGCCGCATACCGGAGGAATGAGCTACGAGGAGGGGGTCCCCCAAATCCCCCACGCCGCTCTAACCCTGGAAGACGCGGCCATGCTCCATCGGATGCAGGATCGGGGGGACCGGATCGAAGTTCTGCTGAAGATGGAGGCCAGGAGTGAGGGAATGGTCCCATCCAAGAATATCATGGCGGAGATCGTCGGGTCCGAATTTCCAGATGAGGTTGTGGTGCTGGGCGGCCACTCCGACTCGTGGGACGTTGGGCAGGGGGCCATGGACGACGCCGGTGGGGTCGTGGCGGCCTGGGAAGCCATCCGGCTCATGAAGGAGCTCGGTCTCCGGCCCCGAAGAACCGTCCGGGTGGTGGGATGGACTGCGGAAGAGGTGGGGATCTTTGGCGGACAGGCTTATGCGGAAGCGCCGGGCCGCGAGAACGAGACCCATGTCCTGGGTATCGAGTCGGATGGGGGCGTCTTTTCCCCCCTCGGTTTCGGGTTTACTGGGTCCGACGATGCTTTTGCTACGATTCAGGAAATCGGACGTCTTCTGGATCCCATCGGTGCAGGCGCCATCACCCGGGGAGGGGGAGGGGCGGATATCGGACCCATGATGGAGAGGGGTATGCCAGGGATGGGGCTCAACGTGGAGCCCACCCGGTACTTCTGGTACCACCACACCAACGCCGATACCCTGGACAAACTCGATCCGGAGGAGGTGGCTCGCTGCGTGGCCGCGATGGCTGTGATGGCCTACGTTGTCGCCGACCTGCCGGAACCGCTGGTGCGCTGAAGAACTCCTCAGCTTTGCGGATCGGATATCTACGAAACCGAACGACGGACCCACTCGAAAGAGACAACCCATGATCTCCAGACGACACTTTCTCGGGGTTTCCTCTATGGCTGCCGCGGGTGTTGCCACCAGCTGCCAGGCATCCGATTCCAGCGGCGCCTCCGTTGCCGGGGGAGGGGAAAAGCTGCCGCCCTCCATCGCGGCCCTGACCTCCAGGGCCTCCGAGCCCACTCCCATATCCGTCGCTGAACGAACGGGTCGGATCGAGAAAGCGCGCCGTCTCATGAGAGCCCAGAGTGTGGATGCTTTGATGCTCACGGGTGGCACATCACTGATCTATTTCACCGATATTGGCTGGGGTCTTTCCGAGAGGCTCTTCTCCATCGTGGTCCCCGTGAGTGGGACAGCGTTCCTGGTCTGCCCCGCCTTTGAGGAAGACAGGGCACGGGAGCAACTACACGGTGGCCCTCTGGAGGACACGGAGGTCCTGACCTGGCACGAACATGAGAGTCCATATGCTCTCGTGGCAGGTGGACTTCGGGCCAGGGGCCTCGGCACCGGGCGCCTTGGGATCGAGGAAACGGTTCGCTTCGCATACAGCGATGGTGTGGCCCAGGCCGCGCCGGCTCTTTCTCTCACCAGCGGTACCCCCATCACTGCCGGGTGCAGGGGAGTAAAGGACGAGCACGAACTGGCGCTGATGCAGTTGGCGAATGAGGTCACGCTCACGGCATACAAGGCGGCCTACGAGGCTCTGGAAGTGGGGATGACCCAGGGAGATTTCCGGAACCTGGTGTCCCAGGCCCATAGCCAGCAGGGATTCTCCGGGGGCGCCGGCGTCCAGGTCGGGCAATACTCGGCCCTTCCCCATGGCTCGGTCACACCCCAGACCGTCGAGGAGGGCTCGATCCTCCTCATCGACGGGGGATGCGGTGTCGAGGGATACCGATCCGACATCAGTCGAACCTTCCTGGTCGGCGAACCCACGGACAAAATGCGTGATGTGTTCGAGATCGAGCAGAGGGCCCAGGAGGCTGCCCTGGCCGCTGCTGCGCCTGGAGTAGAGGCTCAGGTCGTAGACGCTGCGGCCAGGAGTGTCATCGAGGAAGCAGGCTACGGGCCCGACTACGCCTACTTCACCCATCGGGTTGGGCACGGTATCGGCATGGATGGCCACGAATGGCCCTACCTGGTCAGGAATAATGCCATGCCCCTGGAACCGGGCATGACCTTTAGCGACGAACCTGGGATCTACATCCCTGGAGAGTTTGGGGTTCGGTTGGAGGACTGCATGTATATCACTGAAGATGGGGCTTCCCTGTTTACGCCCCCGAGCCCGTCTATTGACGATCCGTTCGGAAACTGGCCCTAGAGGCCGTGAGAAAAACGAAGGCACATCTGCGGAGGGAGTGAGAACCATGAAGCGGATAGCGGCGTTCCTCCTTTTTCCCCTGTTTCCTGCCGTACTCCTTTCTTGTTCCGGGAGCCAGGGGTGGTCCCAGTTCCGGGCTCCGCCCTCGGAGCTCGAATTTGCCGTCTCTTTCTCCGACGCCCTGACTGAAGAAGCCCAGGATGGTCGGCTCATCCTGGTGGTGTCCAGGAGTGAGGAGGGAGAGCCACGATTCCAGGTTGCCCCGGGTCCCACAGGCCAACAGGTGTTCGGAATCGATGTTGAAGGTTTAGCACCGGGCATGGAGGCCGTGATCGGTGACACGGTTTTTGGCTTTCCCATGGAGGGGATCGGGCTCATTCCGGCGGGGGAATACACGGTCCAGGCCCTCCTCAACCGGTACCAGACCTTTTCCCGCTCGGATGGCCATACGGTGAAGCTCCCTCCAGATCAGGGTGAAGGGCAGCAGTGGGCCAGCAAGCCGGGGAATTTCTACTCCACTCCCCAGAGGGTATCCCTGGACCCGGCAGCCGGTGGCAGGATCGAGATCGTTCTGGACCAGGTGATCCCGGAGATCCCGCCGGCGGAGGATACGGAATGGATCAAACACATAAGGATCCGGTCCGAGTTGCTCTCGGATTTCTGGGGAACCGACATGTATCTCGGTGCTCACGTCCTCCTGCCGGCAGGTTTCGACGAACACCCGGAAGCCCGATATCCCCTGGCAGTTTTTCACGGACACTTCCCGGCGGACTTCGGAGGTTGGCGGACCGAGCCTCCTGATGCGGACATCGAGTGCGAGTACAGCGCCCGCTTCGATCTGGACTGTTACAACCGAGTCCAGCAGGAGCTGGCCCACCAACTCTATCTGGACTGGACCAGCCCCGATTTCCCCCGAATGCTCGCTATCGAGGTCCAACATCCGACGCCCTATTACGACGACTCCTATGCGGTGAACTCGGAGAACAACGGGCCCTATGGAGACGCCATCACCTATGAGCTCATCCCCTACATCGAGGAACAATTTCGGGGAATAGGGGAGGGATGGGCCCGCCTCACCTATGGGGGCTCAACAGGTGGATGGGAGGCTCTGGCCGTACAGGTCCTCTACCCGGATGAGTACAACGGGGCTTACGGCGCCTGCCCGGATCCAATCGACTTCCGGGCCTATGAACTGGTTGATATCTACGCGGACCGAAATGCCTACGAAATCGATCGGGCCTGGGGCACCACCGATCGCCCCGCCCACCGCGACTGGCTGGGGCACATCTCCTCCACGATCCGCCAGGAAAACCATCTGGAGTCGGTCCTTGCTTCCCGGGGCCGTTCCGGCGGCCAGTGGGATATCTGGCAGGCCGTCTATAGTCCTGTGGGAGATGATGGATATCCCCAGCCGATCTGGGACAGGATGACGGGAGAGATCGATCCCACGGTGGCGCACTATTGGCAGGAGAACTTCGATCTCCGACACATCCTGGAGCGGGATTGGGTGGACCTCGGTCCCAGGCTCCGGGGCAAACTCCATATCTATGTCGGTGATATGGACAACTACTATCTGAACAACGCCGTTTATCTGACAGAGGAGTTCCTGGAGAGCACGTCAGACCCGTACTACGCCGGGGAGGTGGACTACGGGGACCGCTACGAACACTGCTGGAACGGAGACCACTCGGTATCGAATGCCTTCTCGAGACTCCGGTATGTCCAGATGTTCGGCCTTAAGTGGGCTGAGGAGGTCTGGAGCCGGGCCCCGGCCGGTGCGGACCTCACGAGTTGGAGGTACTAACCCGGGAAGGGTGATGGAAAGAGCGTCCCCCAGGGGGTCGCTGACCGGGGAGGGGGTGTCCTTGAAAAGGGACACCCCCTCTTTTCCGTCGGGGTGGGAGCGCGGGCGCCGAGACTCATCGAAAGGCGATTTCCCGGTCTTCCATAGTACTCGTAACCGAATGTGAAATAACATCTTATGTAAGGAATGCCACCTCTCCGGACCGCCGCGGGCGTGGGTGGTGAGGTCTCGCAGGCCGAATGGGTATCCCCCTTGCTCTAAGAACTCCTCAGAGGCCCGGAAATGCCGGGAATTGTGGAGATCGGAGGAGCCCATGTTTCGTCGAATGTCGTTCTTATTGGTTGCCTTGATCCTTATGGCCATTCCCGGCCGGCAGGTGACGGCCCAAGAGGGTGGGTACTTCCCTCCGAGGGGCCACCTCGGCGTCAACTTCATTGCTGCGGACCCGGTGGGTGAGTTCGATCAGTTCGTTGGCGCGGGTTTCGGCGCGGATTTCTTCGGGCGGCTACCCCTGGACCCCAGGGGAATCCTGAGCTTACGGGGGGACCTGGGTTTTCTGATCTATGGGTACGAGTCGAGTCGTGTCTGTTTCGACGGGGTGGGGTGCAGGGTACAGGCCGACCTGAATACCTCCAACAACATCTTTTTCGGAGGGGTTGGCCCGGAGATCTCGCTCCCCTTGCCGGGAGTTCGTCCGTACGTCCATGCCTTTGGGGGCTTCTCCTACTTCAACACGACCTCATCCCTGGACGAGGATGGGTGGGACGACTATGACTCCAGCTTTGATACGGAGAACTATGGGGATGGGACCTTTTCCTGGGGGTTGGGTGGGGGTATGGAAGTCGACCTTAGAGGGGGGCCGGCTCCTATCGCCCTGAACTTGGGATTCCGGTATCATGAGAACGGGAGGGTCAACTACCTCACGGAGGGGGATATCGTGGACAACCCGGATGGAAGCATTACGCTTTATCCGGTGAGCAGCGAGGGAAACCTGATGACTTACCACGTCGGTGTCTCCTTCGGCCTTCCCTGGGGCGGCGATCAAAACTACCACAGATGAGCAGCGCAGAAGGCCCGTGAACGTTCAAATCTTCGGAATCCAGAAAAGTGCCGATACCAGAAAGGCCCTCCGTTTCTTCAAGGAACGGAGGGTCGATGTTCACTTCGTCGACCTGAAGATTCGGGCCGCATCAAAGGGGGAACTGACCCGGTTCGTTCAGAAGTTCGGGGTGGATGCGGTCCTGGATCGGGATTCCAAGAGGTTCAAAGCCCTGGGCATGGGGCCGGCCCACTATTCGGACAAGAAATGGCTCGAAATCCTGGCGGAAGAACCTCTTCTCCTCAAGATGCCTCTTGTAAGAAACCAAAACCTCCTCAGCGTAGGAGCGGCCGAGGAGGTCTGGAAGGACTGGGTCCGTTAGTTCGAAGTCGATCGTGGAGTTTGCCGGCTAAGGCAAACCGCCACTCAACCCCCCTTCCGAGGCATGGGGGGCTTTTGATCGGCCGGGATCGGCGACACGTAAGGCTTCCCGTCCATTTTCTCATTAAAGAAGGCCCTGGCTTCCTGAATCAACTCCGGGTTCAGAAGCAGATCCACGCCCGTGAGCGCCAGTACCTTTGCTGCCACCTCTGCGCCTTTTACGGAACCCTCGGTTCCATGGGAAGCTGATGCGGCCCAGCTATGCCAGGGGATGCCGGCGGCGGCGGTAGTCACGTTGAGGCTCACCACGGGGGTGATTCGACTGACTTCAGCCACGTCGGTTGAGCCTCCGCCTGGTGGTTCCACCTCATCCTTCAGGGGCTTCGGTTCGGCCATGAGGCCTTTCTGCTCCACTTCCAGGTAAGCCTGGAGCGCCTTGGCGAAGGCCTGGTCTTCCTCAGTGAAGTCCGGGCCCCCTACCATCTCCAGGTTCGCCTGCATGGCCTCCTGAAGGGGTCGATTGAGAAGCATGGAGTGGACGCCGGTGAGGAGAGAGACCTTGTACTCCGTAGCCGTCGCCAGGGCCGCACCTTCGGCGATCTTCAGAAGCCGATCGTAGTAGGCGTCCACTGGGGCCCTCGATGTGTCCCGGACGTAGTACCAGACCCGGGCATATTCCGGAACCACGTTGGGAGCTTCTCCCCCGCTTGGAATGACATAGTGGATCCGGGTGGTGGGGCGGACGTGTTCCCGCATCATGTTGGCGCCGTAATTCATCATTTCCACCCCATCGAGGGCGGATCTACCGTTCCAGGGATCCGCGGCTGAATGGGCCGCCTGTCCGAAGAACTCCACCTCGAAGTTGTTCATGGCCTGGCCCGATTGGTTGGCCACCTTTGTTTCCATGCCCGGATGCCAATCCAGGGCGGCGTCCAGGTCGTCGAAGAGCCCGGCTTTGGCCATATAGACTTTTCCTACCACGGTCTCTTCCGCCGGTGTACCGAAAAGGCGAACGGTCCCCGATAAACCGTGGGCCTCCATGGTCCGCTTAATAGCTACGGCAGCCCCTACCGATCCGGCGCCGAAGAGGTTGTGGCCGCATCCCTGGCCATGTGGCTGGCCGTCCTCCCGGGGTTCCTTACCCGGGACGATGGCGTTCCCGATGTTGGGAAGGGCGTCGAATTCCGCCAGGACACCGATGACGGGCTTTCCGCTTCCGAAGGAGGCCACAAAAGCCGTGGGCATTTCCGCCACACCCCGCTCGACGGTGAACCCCTCGGCTTCCAGATAGTCAGCCAGGTAAGCCGCTGACCTGGTCTCGAGAAGCGCCAATTCAGAGAAGTCCCAGAGGGCCATGGAAATGTCCAGGATATCCCCGCTGAGGTCCTCCACTGCGGCCAGAGCAGTGGCTTTTTCGTCGGACATCTGTTGGGCTGACAGGGGGGTTGTGAATCCGGCCCCCAGGGTGGTCATGGCCAGAACAAGGCTAAACACAGATCCGGTGCTCCATGCTTTGCAGGCCCTGATGGAATGGAAAGACAGCATTCCCCTAACTCCTTGGTCAATGAATCCGATTTCGAGTGAATCCCAGGACAGATTGGGGTGGGGGAGGGGCTAAGGTCAAATGGGAGTTGGCCTCTGAGGATCCGTGGAGGGCATCGGGCTCGGTTCGGCCCGCCCCGACGTCTGAGACGCCGGGGCGATGCACCTACTTCCCGCCAAAGAGGGTCCACAACCCTTCCGATAGCCACGGAACATAGGTCACCAGAAGGACCCATCCTGCAACGATGGCCAGGAAGGGAAGGGAAGCCCGCCACACCTTCGCCAGAGGTTTGTCGAAGGTCAGGGAGGAGAGGAAGAGGTTCATGCCCACCGGGGGAGTGAGGTATCCCAACTCCATGTTTGCAAGGAACAGGATCCCAAGGTGGACCGATGAGATTCCGTAGTGCCCCGCCAGGGGGATGAGGAGGGGGACCACGAGGACGATGGCCGAGAAGATGTCCATGAAGGCACCCACCACCAGCAACAACAGGTTCAACACCAGAAGGAATACGAGCTTCGATTCAATGGCTCCCGTTACCAGAGCCGTCACCTTCTCCCCAAGCATGACATAACCCAGGTATGAGGAGAGGCCATAGGCGAGTCCGATGATGGCCAGGAGGGCTCCCACGAGGGCGGCCGTCTCGATGAATGTTCCTGAAAGGCCACCCTTCAGACCTTCCTTCCGATGGATCAGGGTCTCCAGGATGATCGCCCAAAGGGCCGCCAACGCCGCGGCTTCCACGGTGGAGGTGAACCCACCGAAGATTCCCCCCAGCACCAGAACTGGAAGTAGGAGGTCGCCCCAGGCCACCCGGGTGGCAGTCAGGGCCTCGCCAAGATCAAAAGTGGCACGTTCTGTTTTCTTCTGCCTGACATTCCAGACGCTGAAGAATCCGAAAAGGGCGAGCAGGAGGAGGCCCGGTAGGATCCCTGCCAGAAACAGCTGCCGGGCCCCAACCTGGAGGCTGACCGCACACAGGATCACGGGGATGCTGGGCGGGAATAGGAGGCCCACTGATCCGGAGGAGGTTAGGAGCCCCAGGCTGAACTCCTCAGAATGCTCCGCGGCCATGAGGACCGGGAGAGCCAGAGCCCCCAGGGCGAGGATGGTGACTCCGGAGGCCCCCGTAATGGCCGTGAAGAAAGCACAAGCGAGGATGGTGCCGATGGCGGCTCCGCCCGGGACCCAGTCGGTCCAGGCCCGGACCAGTCGGATCAGGCGCTGAGGGGATCCACCCCTTGCCAGGACCACGCCAGCCAGGGCAAAGAGAGGTATGCTGGGGAGAAGCGGCTTCGACACCATCTGGTATGTGGCATCCATCGCCCAGGTCAGGGATCCGGCCTCCGGGATGAGATGGTAGAGAAGCACGGCCGCTCCCCCGAGGACGGCGAACAGGGGCATTCCGAAACATGCCAGAGAGCAGAGTGCCACAAGTCCCACGATCCTGGTGATGGACCCATCAGTTGCCGGGATCAGCATCATGATCGGCCCCGCCAAGAATGCGAGGCCGGCCGTGAAGACGCGGGCCCCCCATTTTTCCCCTGGCCGCCAGAAGGTGACCACCGCCATGGCAGCGAATGCCAGGGCCATGGGTGCCACCGCGATGGGTAACGGTAGCCACCCAACAGACCCTGAGCATTCTATCATTTTCACTGCGTAGATTCCGGAGGCCACGGAGAGGCAGATCAGAATCCCGGTAGCCCCGGCTCGACTCAGCATCTGAAGCCGGGCTTTCCACTGGGAAGACAGGAGAGCTTCGCAGACGCCGATTGAGATATGCTGGCCCTTCAGGGAGGCCAGGAACGCCCCGAAAAGGCCCACCCAAAGGGTCAGGTGCTTCACCCACTCCATGGAGTTCGGGAAAGACAGGGATCCAGGGGCCTCCCTCAACAGGACGTTTACCAGAGGGAGCAGGACCATGGCACCGAGTCCCATGACAGCCGTCCCCCCTGCCAGGGCGGTTGGCCATCCCGGTGGGATCCCCAGTGGCCCGGGTCGAGTCGGATCCTCGTGTCTCCCGTTCATCGGTCAGCTACCCTTTCCGTCCCTCGCCGCGGCGAGAGCACGCACAAACATGTCTTCCGGGATTACATCTCCCCGGAGAAGGCTCCAGGAGCTTTCAAAGAGGGTTTTCCATTCCTCCATGATTTCCGGTGGGGGGTGGATGACCTGGAGGCCGTGTCCTTTCATGCCCTCGATGGCCTCCGCCTCCCACTGGACCAGGGAAGCCTGAACCCTCTCGCCGGTCTCCCGGGCGATCTTCATCAGCTCTGGTCGCAGCTCCTCCGGGATTTTTTCCCAGCTTCTTCGGTCCACCAGTGTGGCTCCGGAAAGTGGGGCCCAGTGGACGTCGATCATGTAGTTCAGCTTGAGGAACCACTGGTAGCCGGCCACCGCGAGAGGGGCGGTATTGATGGCATTGATCAACCCGGTCTCCAGGCCCATGGTGATGTCCGCCAGGTTGAGCCGTACCCCTGGGGAAAACCCCACGGCCCGATACACTTTGCTCAGGGCGTTTTCGCCCCATTCAGGGTAGGTGTAGCTCGTGACTGCCCTGGGGGACGGATCCGGGTCGGTGGTGAAAAACTGCATCCAACCCATATCCACCCAGTGGAGGAGGACGTACCCTTCTTCCAGGAAGATCTCTTCCAACTCCGGTCCCACGGCTGCACGGACCCGATGAAGATCGGCTTGCGTCTCGATGCCCGAAGGGATAGCCAGGACGCAGACCGCAGGGGTGACGATCTGGAGGCCGGCCAGGGTGAAACCTCCGGCCTGGAACTGGCCAAGGTGCATCCGGCGAAACACGTCCTTTTCCTCCCCTCCCTGCCCATTTCCATGGATTTGGAGCTTCACCATTCCGTTGCTAGCGGCCTCCCACTGAGCTCCCATGTCCTGGAGCGCCCGATGCCAGTCCGAGTTGGCCGGGGCGGGGGAGGCCATCTTGATGATGATGGGTTTTTCTTGTCCCCACATTGTTGCCGGGAGGGTCCCGAGGCCGACGCCGACCAGAGCCGTGAGAAAAATCCTCTGAAGGTTGGTTTTCAGTGACCGGGTTTTCATGGGAACCTCCTCCGGTTTGGATGGGGGTGTTTGGGATCGGGTGCCGGCGCCACCCAGAAAAGCTCGTCTGCCTTCGAAAGGAGCCAGGTGGCGTGTTCCTGGGCCAGGATGTTGGTAAGGCGGTTCTCAGGGTACTGGTCCGGATCAAAGGCCAGCACCTCCTGAAGCGTTCGGGTGAAGGCTTCGCGGTCCTGGCGGGCCAGATGAACGGACTCGGCAAGGGAAACCAGGGGTCCCACGGAAGTCCCGCCGTTCAGCTCCATGGCCCTCGCGAAGTGTGTTTCGGAGTTTTCCGGACTTCCGCCCAACTGGGTGGGGATGCTCATGTAGAGCTCATGGAGAGCACCCTTGTTCCAGCTTTCGTCCAGTTCCAGAGCCCGGTCCAGAAGGGCGGTGACCGCCGTGGCCTGGACCAACAGTTCCGCGTCACTTGGGTCCAGGGAGATGGCCCGGCCGTGGGCTGCGGCGAACCAGTACATGGCGGGGATGTCCTTCGTCTCCATAACCCCAACCGTGGAATCCGGGAACCTCAAGAGCTTGGGAACGACCCCCGGGTGGCGGACATTAAGGGCTCGGCCGGCATACTCCCTGCCTCGGAGGAAGAGGGCTTTGGCCCGGGCGCTCTCACGGCGTGAAGCCTGAAGGTTCGTGTCCTCCAGGTAGCGGGCGGGTCGGTAGACCCACATCTCCGAGTAGGACACAAATCCCGAAGCTGCCGCCACCAACAGCCCGTCGTGCTCCGGAGTCGCCTGGAGGATGGACTCCATGGACTTCAGGCTGAAGGGCAGGGCTTCCCCCACCAGGATTGGGTCGTCGTCGGAGAGGTATACCCTGCCTCCATCTCCCTGTCCCGAGATGGCGTCGGCCAGGGAGTTCATGGCCATGCCTTTTATCGAACAGCCCTGAAGGGCCAGGGTGAAGAGAAAGAGGGCGACCCAAGGATGGGGCCTTGGATACGAACCCTCTTCCGGACGCTTGGACCATCGATTCCTGGGCATGAGGCACGCCCTTCCTTTTGAGTCGACCTCGAGTCCTGGGGAAATTCCCCTGTCTCTATCAATTCATTGGAATAATGCCACTATGCTGTGGGTGCACCCATACGAACTGTGACGTAGGGTGGGTGAGAAGTTGACGTATGCACCCTGGATATAGGGTGTTTGAAGGGCCCGCCTCCTCTTGGGAAGCGGGCCCTTTCACACCTAGATGCGCATAGCCTTCGTTTCTTAGTCCCTCGATTGAGGTCGAATACCCTCAGTCGAGGGGTGGGAGCTGAGCGAGAGCCTCCTGGATCTTCTCTTCAGGATAGTCGTAATCCACCAGATCGCCGGCGAAATACTTCTCGTAAGCCCCCATATCAAAATGGCCGTGACCGCTGGCATTAAAAGCGATCACCTTGGCTTCTCCGCTCTCTTTGCAGGCCATGGCTTCATCCAGAGCGGTCTTCACCGCGTGGGACGTTTCAGGGGCTACCAGGTGTCCCTCTGTCCGGGCGAATCCTATGGCCGCATCGAAGCACTCTCTCTGGTGGTAGGCCCTCGCCTCGATGAGACCCTGCTCGTAAAGGTGACTCACGGAGGGTGCCATGCCGTGATAGCGGAGACCGCCGGCATGCAGGGGAGCGGGGATGAAGGTGTGCCCCAGGGTGTGCATTCGAATCAGAGGCGTCGTACAGGCGGTATCGCCGAAGTCGTATTTGTACAAACCCTTGGTGAGGGTCGGGCAGGCCTTGGGTTCGACGGCGATGACCTTGGTTTCTTTTCCGTCGACTATTTTGTCCCGAATGAAGGGGAAGCTGAACCCGGCGAAGTTGGAACCGCCTCCGGCGCATCCAATGACCACATCAGGGTAGTCCCCCGCCATCTCGAATTGCTTGAGGCTCTCCAGACCGATGATGGTCTGATGGAGCATGACGTGGTTGAGCACACTCCCCAGGGAGTACTTGGTGTCCTCCCGGCTGGCCGCTTCCTCAACGGCCTCGCTGATGGCGATTCCCAGGGACCCCGGGGTGTCCGGGTCTTTGGCCAGAATCGCTCTGCCGGCGTTGGTCTGATCGCTGGGGCTTGGGACGCAGGTGCCCCCCCAACTCTGCATCATCAGCCGGCGGTACGGTTTCTGGTCGTAGGAAACCCGTACCATGTAGATCTTGCATTCGATATCGAAGAAGTTGCAGGCCAGAGAGAGGGCGCTCCCCCATTGTCCCGCGCCCGTTTCTGTCGTGATCCGCTTCACGCCCTCTTCCTTGTTGTACCAGGCCTGGGCGATGGATGTGTTGGGCTTGTGACTTCCGGCTGGACTCACTCCCTCCCACTTGTAGTAGATCTTGGCAGGAGTCCCCAGGGCCTTCTCCCAGTTCCTGGCACGAACCAGAGGAGTGGGGCGCCAAATCTTGTAGATATCCAGGATCTCGTCGGGGATCTCGATGTACCGCTCCTGACTCACTTCCTGGGCAATGAGGCCCATGGGGAAGAGGGGGGCCAGGTCTTCAGGGCCGATGGGTTGATGGGTGCCCGGGTGGATCACCGGGGGCATGGGCACGGGGAGGTCGGCCTGGATGTTGTACCAGTGCCGGGGCATCTCCGATTCGTTCAGGAAAATCTTCACAGAATCCATGGTGTCTCCTCTGCCTGCTCTACGAAGGATTTGAAAGAGTAAATAGTCTCGAAGTTATTCACGGTTCATTCGTCGAAGAAGAAGGTGGGCTCCCGGTAAAACCGGATGGACTTGTCCCCTACCTTCTCCAGAATAGTCTGCTGTAGCCAATCCTCTTTTTCCTCCACGGACAATCCTGCCCGGAGCATCTCGAGCTGGATGTTGAATCGGAGTGCACGCTTGGGCAGGAGGACCCGGGTCACACCGCTTGGGACCCTTTTGTCCCAGTGGGTGAGTTCCTGGAGATCCTCGAGAGAAAAGGGTTGGAAGGTCAGGAGGGCTGTAAAATTCCGGTAGTTTCGAACCAGATCGTCCAGGTTCGTGTAGCTGACCCGGTCGAAATGGGCGAACCGGTGGTAGACCTTGGTGAGGCTGTGCAACTGGAATACCCGTTCGTCCAGATTCTCGGCCCCACAGAGGGAAACGAACCGCCGAGTAGGAAGGTGAACACGGGCCAAGGGGGGAGTCCCCTCCTCGGCTCCGCCTTCCGAGTCCTCGATAGAGATTCCCGGAATGGAGGCGGCGTGATCGAGAAGATCCTGGACCCCAAGCCTCTCGATGGCATGGTGCCAGGTCCCGAGTCTCAGCCCGGGATCGAATAAGTCCAGCTCCTGCACCAGGACGTGGGAATACCCCAATTTTCGGAGGGCCGTGACCCTGTTGGCTCCATCTAGGACGATCCTCCGGTGGCCTTTGGACCGACCGACAACCGGGGGGTTCTTCAAAACCCCGTCGGCGCTGAACCGATCCACAAGGCGAGCGACCCTTTCCATGTCCGGGTCCTCGTGCAAAACCACTTCGTCCAAACCGACGATATGGAGCTCCGGGAGCTCGCCGACTTTGATGTCTTCGTTTTTTTCTTTCATGGGTGCGCCGGACTTGGGTCCGGTTCCTGTTCAGGGTGATATGGACAAAAAAAACCGCTACAGATCTCTGCAGCGGGGGGACCAGGTCGGGGTTTGGGCCGGTTCTAGTCTTCGGAGAAATTCACACTCCTCCCGCTGCTCGCTCGCGAGCACCACCACCACCAGCGGTTCATGCAGGATTTCATGGCCCTTTCCAACCTCCGGTTCGGTTCGGGAGAGTTGTTTTTTACTCTCCGCTGGTCTTCAGATAGCCTCGCATGCCCGGTCCGTCAAGAAGGCCATTAATGCTTTTCTTTTTGGTCGGAGGCACGGATTCGAGGAATGACCGGGTCCTTTCTTGACAGCATTGCCTTTGAGGGTCGATCCTCAGACCCATCGGTTTTCCGTTCCCACTCCCCAGGAGTTACTGGACATGACCGCTGAACAACGACGAGTGCTGCTTCGAACCTTTCTTCGCCCCCTCTCCGTCCTGGCCCTGCTTCTGTTCATCGGCCCTCCCCTTACCGCACAACAGACCCGCCGCCAGGTGCAGATGGACAGCGCCCGAGCCCGGCAGCTCTATGTGAGCAAGAGCTGGGAGGACCACCCGGACTCGAACTATGAGCGGGCCATCGAGGGAAAGAGGGTCACGGACAGTATCTATGCAGCTATCACGGAGGGTGTGGTGGATTTTCAGAAGATCACCTACCGAAGCAGTGTAGGGGATATGGACATCCCAGCCTACGTCTACCAGCCGTTGGAGAAGCGTGGGCCCGGGGGCCATCCGGCCATGGTTTGGGTCCACGGTGGTGTCCACGGAAACTGGGGAACCACCATGTGGCCCTTCGTCCGGGAGGCGGTGGAGCGTGGGTATGTCGTCATCGCCCCGGAGTACCGGGGCAGCACCGGATACGGCGTTGAACACCACGAAGCCATCGACTACGGCGCGTACGAGGTGGACGATGCCATGAGCGCCTATGACTGGATGGTGGAGAACCTTCCCCACGTGGATCCGGAACGGGTTGGGATGATGGGATGGAGTCACGGCGGTTTCATCACGATCCATTCCATCACCCGTGAGGACCATCCCTTCAAGGCCGGAGCGGCAATCGTTCCCGTAACCAACCTGGTCTTTCGGCTTTCCTGGAAAGGTCCCGGCTACCAAAGGAGTTTTTCGACGCAGGAGCGGGTTCAGGGGTTGCCCTTCGAACAGAGAGAGATCTACAAGGAACGGTCGCCCTACTATGTGGTGGACGATCTGAAGACCCCCCTGTTGGTGCACGTCGCCACGAACGACGAGGACGTGGATTTCGAAGAGGGATCGCCCCTCATCTATAAACTTCGGGACATGCACCCCCTCCTCACCGAAACCCGGATCTACATCGATCCGGAGCCATGGGGTGGGAGTGTGGGACACTCTTTCAGCCGCCGGGTGGATCGGGAGACACTGGAGCGGGTGGACTCTCCCTCCCAGATCGATTCCTGGAATCGGACCTGGACATTCTTCGACTGGCACCTGAGGCCCTATGAGACCACACCGACGCCTCGGGATCATAAATCGCGATAGGGGTGGGACCAGTAGTGAAAGAAGTGGGCGGGACCGGATGTCCGGCCCCGCCCACTTCTTTAG
>CAYOVN010000036.1:0-26115 GCA_964407425.1 uncultured Gemmatimonadaceae bacterium | reverse complement strand
GTGAAGCAACTGATTTTCAGATGGTGTTCGACCTCGGAAGAAGGCCAGATCCTGGACTACACCTTCCTAGGTCAGAGGCTCATCCTAGGAGGCCCCCGGCCGAATTTCTGGCGACCCCCGACGGATAACGACTTCGGAAACGACATGCCGGGCCGCTTGGGAATCTGGCGGGAGGCATCGACTTCCCAGACCGTCAAACGAATCGAGCATTGGCAGAACTCCGACCGGGACGTGGAGATTCTGGTGACTCGGAGCCTGGAAGCCGCAGGGGGCTCTCTACACCGGGTTCACTTCCACATATTCGGGAATGGGGAAGTGGTCATCTCCTCATCTTTCGAGCCGGCTATCCTGGATCTTCCGGACTTACCGAAGTTCGGCCTGACCCTGACCCTTCCTACCGAGATCAGTCGAGTCGAGTGGTTTGGGAGGGGGCCCCACGAAAACTATTCGGATCGGAAAACAGGGGCAGAAGTCGGCACCTATAAGGCGACGGTGGACGAACTCTTCACGCCATACATACGGCCGCAGGAGAATGGAAACCGAGTCGATGTCCGGTGGGTGGCCCTCTCGGGAGAGGCGGGAGTGGGGCTTCTTGCCGTGGCCGATTCCGTTATCCAGTTTTCTGCTCTCCGCTTCGATGATGCTGACTTCGACGAGGGGAATCAGCCGACCCACCGCCATGTCTGGGACCTGGCCCGGAAAAACCATGTGACCCTGGACCTGGATCTCGCTCAGATGGGAGTGGGCGGGGATACCTCCTGGGGAGCCCGGCCGCACCCTGAGTACCGGATCCCCGCTGCACCCTATAGCTACCGGATCCGGCTGGTTCCTTTCGAATCCTCGGATGGGAACCTCTGGGACCTGAGTTCGAGGAACTGGTAGTGAAACCCGTTGAGAACTGGATTCTGAAATGACGAGGAAACCGGCCTTCTGGGTCGCCATCACCATCCTCGGCCTGGCGGGCTCCGTCCTGGCTTTCCGTCTCTTCCCTGTCGCCTTCCCAATCTTGTCCGTGGAGATCGGCATGGATCGGGAAGAGGCATTGGCACAAGCCCTGGCGCTGGGGGATGAATTTGCCTGGGGACCCGCCGATTTTCGCCAGGCTGCGTCCTTCGGCCATCAAGACCCGACCTTTCAGACCTATATGGAATTGGAGGGTGGGGGGCTCGAAGAGCTGAATCGCCTTGTCGAAGAAGGCACGATCCAACTCTACGCCTGGCGGGTCCGACACTTCACATCAGGCACGGTAGAGGAAACGGAGGTCCGTTTTTCCGCCCGGGGCCGTCCCTACGGCTTTCGTTCCCGACTTTCGGAAGAAACGCCCGGGGAGTCCCTGACCCCTGATGAGGCTAGAAACCTGGCCCTGGAGGTGGCCTCGAACCACTGGGGAATGGACCCTTCTCAGTTCGAACTCTTGGAGTCTTCTCAGGAGGAACAGCCGGGAGGCCGCCTGGATCATCGGTTCGTATACGAGCGCACCGACCTCTCCCTGGGGGAGGCCAGTCTGCGAATCAGGCTCGCCGTTTCCGGAAGTCAGCTCACGGAGGTCACCCGGTTCTTTCATGTTCCTCAGGCATTCCTTCGTCGGTACCAGGAGACCCGAAACGCCAACGAAAGCATCTCCCTCCTCGGGACCATCGCATTTTTTCTCATTTTCCTCGTCGTCGGTGGGGGCGTGGGCGCCACCCACCTTCTGCGGAGGGGTTGGATGGAGTGGAAGGCTCCTCTTGTGTGGGGAGCAGTCGTGGCAGGACTCATGGCCCTGGGAACCGTCAATGCCCTCCCTCTGGCTTGGATGGTTTACGATTCGGCGGTTCCTGAGCAGGTCTATGTGGCCCAACAGGTCATCATAGCCTGCGTCACCTTTGTCGCCGGCACCCTCTTCCTGGCTCTGGTATTCATGGTGGGAGAGGGTCTCATGCGGTTGGGATTCCCGGACCAGATCCAGCAGTGGAAAATCTGGTCCCCGGGAGTCGCCAACACGTCCCCGGCCCTGGGGCGAACCGTGGGACCCTATCTGATCTTGGGCCTGGAACTGGCCTTTGTCGTCGGTTTCTACCTTGTGATGTCCCGCTACGCCGGGTGGTGGAGTCCCGCTAGCGCCCTGGCACAACCGGATCTCCTGGCCACCCATTTTCCCTGGCTCTCTGCGGTATCGACCTCTGCTTTCGCGGCCCTCTCCGAGGAGACCATCTTCAGGGCGATTCCTATCGGGGCGGCAGCATTCCTCGGGCGGAAGCATGGGAAGGCGGGGTTATGGATTTGGGGGGCCGTAGTACTTCAGGCCCTGGTCTTCGGAGCCAGTCACGCGAACTACCCGCAGCAACCGGCCTACGCTCGGGTGGTGGAGATCTTCCCGGTCTACCTGGGGTGGGGGGCCGTTTGTGTCTACTTCGGATTAGTCCCGTCCATCATCGCCCACTTCCTCTATGACCTGATCTTCTTCTCCCTCCCCCTCTTCGCCGCCGACACCCCGGGAATCTGGATGGATCGGGCCATCGTAATCGGTTTTGGCGCTCTGCCGCTGGCGGTGGTATTCATCGCCCGATGGAGAGCCGGACCCGCCGCCGCGGTGCCCGAATGGGCGCTGAACAGGAACTGGAGCCCGGGGCCAGGGGCCAGCCTCGAACCGGGGGCGTCTGAACCGCAAACCCCGATCCGGGAAGTGGGCCTGGAGTCGATCAGGGACTCGGAAGCGGACAGGGCTCCGATGCCCGGACCTCTCTCCCTACCCAAGATCCTCGGCCTCACATCCCTGGGCATCTTGGGGATGGCTTTATGGACAGCCAGCCTTGATTTCGGTACGGCGCCCCGGATGGCCCTCACCAAATCCGAGGCCGAGGCCCGAGCCCGGTCCGTCCTCGGCGATCGGGGTGTGGCCCTGGGACCTGAGTGGACCCCTCAATTCTCCGAAACCTCCGGAAGGGGCCTCTCTCATCAATACGTCTGGAAGCACGGATCGGAAGAGGACTACCGGGCACTGGTGGGAGACTATCTCAACTCCCCCGGGTGGGAGATCCGCTTCATAAGCTTCCAGGTGCCTCCGGAGGAAAGAGCTGAATCCTTCACGGTCACGGACCTGACCCCCGGGCAAACCCCGAAATTCAGACACGCTCTCCCGGAGGGAAGGCCAGGAGAGGCCCTTTCCGAGGATCAAGCGAGGATCCTGGCCTTTCAAGCCCTGGATGAGGTTTTGGAGACCCCCCAGGAAGCGGTACGGGAGCTTTCTGCGGAAGAGGCGGTTCGTCCTGAAAGAAGGGATTGGCTGTTCACTTTCGAAGCAGAGAGTTTGCCCCCTCTAGCCGACGTGGAGGGGCGGCTTGGCGTCCAGATCGCCGGAAGTGAAGTGGTAAATGCGCGAAAGTACATTCACGTCCCCGAGGACTGGGAAAGGGAATGGCGGGCGGATAGCAGCCGAAGGAGCCTCTCTTTCACTCCCCCGGCAGCCGCACTCCTCCTCCTGGCACTGGGTGTATTGATCATGGCTGCCGTCATGTGGTCCCGCAGGCGTCTGGACCCGGCTCCTCTCAGAGCGGTCGTAGTAGTCTTGGGCCCGGCCCTTCTTCTGTCGGCGATCGCAGGCTGGCCGAACACACAGAGCGTTTTCACCACCCAGCTCTCACTGGCGAATCAGACCGCCGTGGCTTCTCTCGGGATTGTGCTCAGCAGCTTCGTCCTCGCCGTAGCTGTCGGGCTGTTCATGGCCCTGGGATACCGCTGGATGGGGCAGCCATCGCATCCCATCAGGCACCCGGCGCTCGTGGGGGTCTCTATCGGGCTGGCATACATCGGCATCTCAAACCTTCTCTGGAGTTTGGGCACACCCGGGCTCCCGGCCTGGCCGACATTCGACGGGGCCGTGAGCTACATGCCCGGGTTATCCACCGCCCTTTCACCCCTCATCACATTTTTGACTCTGACGGCCGGCGCCTCCCTTCTGCTTTCGGCCCTGGAGCGATTGAAAGGGACCCGATGGTCCCTGGCCGGCCTCCCGATCCTTCTCATCATCGGCCTGACCCTGGCCCCTAACCCCAACGGTGGGAGTTGGCTGATGTGGGTCGTCGTGAGCCTGGCAATCGGGACAGGGGTTGGAGGGCTCTGGGTACTCTGCAGAAGGATTGGTTGGGCCATCCTCCCCGGAATAATCTCCGTCCTGGTCATCTCGGGAGAGGCCGAAGCCGCTTTAAACCACCCATTCCCCGGCCATACCGTGGGGGCTGTTTTGGGAATCCTCGGGGTGACCGCCCTGACCTTCTTCTGGACCCGGTCCATAGGGGAGCGGGTATGAGCCCGGAGTCTCCCTCGCGAGGTCGTCCTGCTGCGAGCTATACTCCCTCACTTCGTAAATGTCGATGACAACCCAAGGAGAGTCCGAAACCATGTTTCCCCGTGAAACCTACGTCGCGCGGCGGGATGCCCTCATGTCCCGGTTCGATGGTGGTCTCCTCTTGTTCCTGGGCAATAACGACAGCCCAATGAACTACGCGGACAACCCGTATCACTTCCGGCAGGACAGCACGTTCCTGTACTACTTCGGGTTGGACCAGGCCGACCTTGCCGCCATCGTGGACGTAGACGCCGGCACCTCCACCATATTCGGAGACGAGCTGAGCATCGACTACATCGTGTGGATGGGTGATCTCCCTACCATCGCCTCCAGGGCTGAGAGGGTGGGCGTGGAAGGCACCCAACCCCGGGGTGCGCTGTCCGAGATCCTGGTACGGGCCGTCTCCGCCGGCAGGGCCATTCACTTTCTCCCGCCCTACCGGGCGGAGACAAAGCTCCAACTCCTCGAGCTCCTGGATATCGCTCCGGGAGACGCGGCCGTCGAGGCCTCTGACCAGCTCATCTCGGCCGTCGTTTCCCAAAGGAATTACAAAACCGATGAGGAGGTAGCCGAACTCGAAAGGGCCGTGACCACATCGGTTTCAATGCACGAAGCCGGAATCCGGATGGCACGTCCGGGAATGAAGGAGATGCAAATCTCAGCGGAGGCCGAGAGGATCGCTCTCGCTGCCGGCGGCTCCGTTGCCTTCCCAGTGATCGCCACCAAGAACGGACAGACCCTCCATAATCACTTCCACGGGAACACTCTCTCGGAGGGGGACCTTTTCCTTTTGGACACCGGGGCCCAGACGCCCATGGGGTACGCAGGAGATCTCACCAGCACCTTCCCCGTAAGCCCCACTTTTTCGGACCGGCAGAAGGTCATCTACGAGATCATGCTTTCTTCTTACGACGCGGCGGTCTCGGCCCTGGCGCCGGGGGTCCCCAATCGGGACGTACATTTCGCTGCCTGCCGGGTCATTTTCGAAGGAATGAAGTCTTTGGGAATCATGAGGGGAGACACGGAAGAAGCCCTGACCGCCGGCGCCCATGCCATGGTCATGCCCCACGGGATCGGGCACATGATGGGAATGGACGTTCATGACATGGAGAATCTCGGCGAGCAGGAGGTGGGGTACGCCGGCAAGGAAAAAAGCGCCCAGTTCGGTCTTAAATCGCTCCGGCTCGCCCGCCCGCTGGAGCCAGGGTTCGTCCTCACAATCGAGCCGGGGATCTATTTCATTCCACAGCTTATGGATGTCTGGCGAACCGAAGGCCGCTTAGAGGAATTCATCAACTACGACGAGTTGAACAAATGGAGGGACTTCAGTGGGGTCCGGAATGAAGAGGACTACCTCATCACCACGGACGGCGCCCGGAGACTGGGGCCCCACAAGCCTCAAACCGTCGAAGAAATCGAGACCCTGAGAGGGTCATGATGTAGGGACTTACCTGATGTGGGCCACCCCGGAAGGAGACCGGGCGACCTGAGGGGTCGCCCGGTTTTTTTAGAGCAGGGCGGCGATGGCAATCAGCACGCCGATCAGACCACCCGCCGCCAGGGCCTTGCCCCAACTGAATGGATGCCCCCAATCGGGTCGCCTCCAAAGAAAAATCACTCCGCAATCAGATGGAAAATACCCGTCGACATTCTCCCACCGACCCTGGTAGACCTCGATCCCCTCCAGGTCCATCAATTGGAGTTCCCGATAATTGGTCTCGAAGCCATCGACATAAACCACAGGGGAGCAGAACTCCCCTCGTTCTCGCATCTGAACGCCCTCGCCGGATCCCGCCAGAAATACCCCGGGAGCCGAATGGAGGAGAAACGGCAGTCGCGTATTCTCCTTCGCCTCGATTTCCTCCCTGGTGAAGAACCAACCCACACCCCGTTCCCGATTTCGCCCCATCCGATCATAGAACTCGTCCAGGGTTCCACGTCTGATCTCCCTGCGACCAACGACAACAATGGGTTCGAGAGGAATCGCCTCCGCGGCCATGCGGATTTCCACCTCCACCATCTCCTTCTCCCCAACATCTACGTCCACCTCCACCGATGCATAGCCCAGCCGGCTGGCCGCAATCCGGAATGACCCCTCCTCCGGTGCGGCGAACCTGAACTCGCCCAGGCTATCGGATTGGATAAGGAGAATGGAGGCCCCGGATAGATCCAGCAGGACCAACTCGACTCCCTGAACACCCACCGAATCACCATCCTCGACCACCCATCCGTGAATAGACTGAGCGGCAGACGGAACCGCATTCAGGATCGCCAGAAACGCACCGATCAGAGCTGGTTTGAGAGGCTTCATGGGTCCTTTCGGGGGAAGCGGGCACGTCCATCCGTGAAGAGTGTATGGTAACTTTGGTTTATTTGTCTGCCCAGTCCATAGATACGCGGCGAGACCCTCGATGGAGTTGGAAATGCCCACGGGAAGAAGCGCACTCCGGTTTGTTCTATTGGTCGGCGGAGCCCTTGTGCCCCTTCTACAGGGGTGTAGCAGCGAGGGTGAGATCACATCCTTGGAGGGAACTTCTACGGTCACCCTGCAATTCGAGGGCCTTGAACCCCTTACGGGCGGGATGAGTTATCAGGCATGGGCCATCGCCGGCACCCAGGAGAATCCCTGGGGATTCCCGGTGGTCATTTTTAATATCGATGAGAACGGGGATATGGTAGATCCTGTGACCGGCACGGTTTTGACCGGGTCCTTCGAAGCCGGGATCGACGCACAGGCCGTGTTCGGAATCGCTGTGTCGCTGGAGGCCGCCACAACCCTCCAGACCCACTCCTCTTTCTCCTTCATCGTCGGGGGGCAGTTGGTTGGGGGATCCGCATCCATGTCGACGGCCCACTGGATCGCTTTCGACGGTTCTCTTGCCGCAACGACCGGAACCCTGGTTCTTGGTACACCCACAGACGAAGATCCGGAGAACGAAACGAGCGGCGTTTGGTTCCTGGATCCCACGGGCCCGGCAACCCAGGCAGGGCTCGACCTTCCTGACGCCCCTTCAGGGTGGAACTACGAGAGTTGGGTTGTCCTTGGAGACCAGTCCCTATCCATGGGGAAGTTCTTTCTTCCGGAGGCGGCAGACTCGACAGCAACCTACAGCGGAACCCTCCCCGGCCCAGGCTTCCCCGGGGAAGATTTCCTGACCGGCGCACCAGCAGGCCTAACTTTCCCGGTGGACCTCTCTGGAGCCTCCGTGCTGGTGACTATGGAACCCTGGGCCGAGTGGGACTTTGAGCCCGATGCCCCATTTTTCCTAACGCTCCTTGAGACCCAGATCCCTGCCGATGCAGCACCGGAGACTCTGTATCAGATGACATCCCGGGTGAACGAACTTCCCACAGGGACGGCCACTATCCAGAGTTCCTAAGGGAAGGGCCCCCATCGCCCACGGAGGGCGGAAAAACTTCTAGGGCCGGCCGCCCCCACCCCCGCCGCCCCGGGCCAGGTTCTTGAAGTACTCCTCGACCATCTTTCGGAAGCCTGCAGGAACCTCATCCGTCCCGGTCAGGGCAGCCCGGCCAGCCGATTCCCCTTCCACCTCGCGCCGAAGGAGGAATTCGATCCGTTTCAGGTTCTCCTGAATCTGGGCCTGAAGTGCCTCGATCTGCGGAAGGTCTTCATAGACCCTCTCATCCCGGAGTTCGTCGAGGGCGCCTATGGCCTCCGCCAGCTCCGGAATCTCCCGGCCGGTTCCACGCAGGCGTTCCTGAAGGGCCCTGGCCTCAGCCAATCGTTGTGCGAACTCTCTGGTGTATTGGCGGATCTCCTCCTCCGTGAAGGGGACAGGATTCCCTCGGGTGGCGCCGCCGAAGGGTGAGCCCTGGACTCTTTCGCTGCCCTCCCGGGCTTCCTGGGGATCACCCTGCTGTCCTCCGCCCCGGCCTTTCTGACCCTGCTCACCTTGCTGGCCCTGGCCCTGTTGGCCTTGCTGGCCCTTGCCCTGCTCACCCTGCTGCCCCTGCTGCCCTTCCTGACCTTGTTGACCCTGCTGTCCCTCCGGTCCCTCACCCTGTTGGCCTTGGCCTTCCTGCCCCTCCTGGCCCGGTTCCGTCGGGTTCGCGGCTCCCCGGTTCTCCAGCCTCCGGCCGAGGGATTCAGCACCCCGGGCCAGCTCCCGGGCCTCATCTAGCGCCTCCTGGAGATTCCGATCGGGCATCGCCTCATCGAATGCCCCAAGGGCGCCCTCAACCGCTTCCCGGAGGCCCTCGATATCAGATGAAATCTGGTCTTCCCAATCCAGCGCGAACTCACGCTCCCGCTGTTCGACTACACCCTTCGTGTACAGCAGCTTTTCTTCCAGCTTACCGTCCTGGATCGCCTTTACGGCCTCTCCCAGCTCCGCCGCTGCTTCCCGGCTTTCCTGTCTGGCAGACTGTTGCATCCGAACGAGGTCATCTCTAAGAGCCCGGGTCTCCCCAACCATGTCGTCTTTTTGTTCCTGGATCCTCTGGACCCCTTCCCTCCTGGCAGACACGTCATCCGGTAGCTGCTCGACCTCCCGTCGAACCTCCTCCTGACTCTGTGCCAGGCGGTTTACCCTGTCGAGGGCGTTCTCCATCCCCTCTTCGATTCGCTCCTCCTGGTTCCTCTGGAGGCGGCGTTGGGCCTCCTCCAGGTCATCCAGAGCCGAATTGGCGTCGGCCAGTCCCCGATCCTGACCAGCTCCAGCCGCTGACTGCCGCATGGTCTGGGCCGCCTGTCTCAGGTCCCGGGCCGTTTCCGCCAGCTGGGGGTCCCCTGTTTTTCTTGAAAGCTCCTCCAGCTGCCGGGCCGTCTCTTCGGCCTCATCTGCCAGCTCCCGTTGGCTCTCGCCTCCCGATCCCCCGGCGCCTCCCTGCTGGGCCTCTGCCCTCCGTCGCTGGCGCTCCAGCTCCTGCTGCTGTCGCCTCGCGAGTTCCTTGAGCTTCTCCATGAGCTCGTCCACCTGCTCGTCGGCCTGCTGACGCTCTCCTTGTTGGACGGTCTCGTACTGATTCTGAAGCTTGTCCAGTTCCAACTCGAAGAGGTCGGCTAACTCCTCCGCGTTGGCACCACCGCCACCGCCGCCGCCACCGCCACCCCCCTGCTGCTGTCCAACGGTTCGTTCGTACGTCTCTTCCGCCTTCTGCAGAAACCTCAGACTCCGCTGCTCCGGCCCGAGAGCGAGCCTGACATTTTGTTCCCGAAGGAAAGCCTCCGCCGCTTCCATATCAGCAATAGCGACGGGAAGCATCTCCGCAATTTCCTGAAGGTGTGGATCCGACTGGGAAACACCCCGGGCGTTCATCTGCTCCAAAAGGCTGGCCACCTCTGATCTGACACGCCCCTGAGCCAGGGCGACACTCACCGTGTTCTCCCTGAATTCGTCTGCTGTGAAACCCGCCCGGTCCCGGAGCAGGTTGAAGCTGGCAGCGACCACTTCCCGCTGGAGCTCGGACAGACTCCCTCCATCCTGGCCGGCCGGCTCCCCCATCCCCCCACCTTGTTGCTGCTGTTGCTGCTGTTCCGCCTGACGGAAATCCCTTCTGAAGGGACGAACATTGATGAAGTAGATATCGCTGAGGGCTTCCTCTGCCCGGCCGTTCCTATTGTCCCGGGCCACCGCGTAGTAGGAGATCACATCCCCAGGCTCCAATTCCCACTCCTCCAGGAAGAGCGTATGCCCGGAGGTCACTTCGTTCAGGGGCGAGGCTCCACCACGGTACAATGACAGGGTGTCCTCAGCCTCACCGTTCACCGAGTAGACCAGGCTTAGGGTCTCGATTCCATAGTCGTCATCAGCCTTGACCTCGACAAAAACCTCCTCGATGGCGTTGGCTTGGGAGTCCCGCCCTGGATCGGAGATGATCACAGCAGGAGCCAGGTCCGCCAGCACATCCACGGTATAGTCGGGAGAGGCGGCCACCATCTGCCCATCCGACCTGGCCAACTCGATTCGGTATACGCCCTCTTCCCGGACCTGGATATCTCCGGTGAATGTTCCGTCCGGCATGGGTGTGAGTTCGATGGAAAGAGAGTCGTCCATAACAAGGAGGCCCCGAGGGGTGGCCATTGTGGACTGGACCAAAACCTCCACAGTGGTCCCGGCAAGGGCCGCAATGTCCCCGCCTCCCTCGATGACCCGCGGGCTCAGCCCCGTGTAGGCGGGGAAAACATAGGTGTGGGTCATTTCATCGACGTAGGGAAGTTCTGCCACCTCGATGGTGAATGAACCCGACCTCACACCGTTCGCCTCCACGAAGTATTCCGTGTTCTCCACCAAATTCAGGAGGAGGAGGTCGAAGCGCCCGCTATCCGCCGGCAGCATCGAGAGCCGTTGGTAGCTGTCATTTTCAGCGAACCGGGAGAACACCGAAACGTCATCTGAATCGAACCCTCTGAGTTCGGCCGAAACGAGCTGATCAGAGCCCTGAGCCACCGTCACGTTTCCGGGTTCGACAAAAATACTGTAGGGGCTCACCTCAGCGGCTTCCGTGGTGGGAAGCACGAGGGCCCTCATCCCATAGCGGATCCCGCTAGGGCCAAAGAAAAGAAAAAGAACCACCGCGGCGGTGATGGCCGTCAGGGCTCCGGAACTCCGGTAAAGACCGCCTCGATCGATCCGTCGTCCATAGTCCACGGTCCTTGCCTTATCGACCGCTCTTTCAACCAACCGGTCGAGGAGAGCCGGGGAAGCGGTTTCACCGGAAGAAGAGCCATCCGTCGACTCGACCTCCACTGCCCCCAGAATGGCCGATTCCAATGAAGGCTCCCGCTCCTCCAGGTAAAGGGCCACCTGCTGGTCCGTGATTCGTCGAACCAGGGGCCGGACAAGGAAGAACAGTGTGAGAAGGAGGACGATACTCCAGACCGCGATCCGGAGACCGGTCACGGCGCCCGGCGAAAACCGGGTTGCTTCCAATCCATAGGCTGACAGGAGAAAGGCCAGAAAGCTGGCCCCGAGCACAATACTCGACCCTCGGAGAAACATCCTCAGCCGCCACCTCATTCGGACGCTCCGAACGATGGAAAGCACACGAATCTTCCTAGGTGAGCTACGCTCCGGCATGAGAACCTCTCCTCCCCGCAACCTTCGAGATCCGGTTGGAGATCACGCTCTCCAATCCGAGTAAAACAAACGCCACCAGCAACAGAAAACGCCACAATGACTGACGACGTTCCTGATCCTCCGATCGGAAGCGATCGGCCCGGGCTCCCTGGCCAACCACCGAATCCGGGGCCTCTCCCCGATATGTCAGAGAGCCGACAACCTCCTCCACATCGAGAGGCTCCAAATCACCCTCGGCCAAATCCACATTGACCGCCACCGCCAAAGGCCGACCTCCCGAAGCTCCAGGAGTACGGATGTCGTAGATTCCCTGCTCCTCCAGGTGGAGGAAGTGGGGACCTGCACCCGGAGGAAGGGTCCGGCTTTCCCCCGACGGAGTCAGGGCAACTCTCTCCTCAGACCCGGCCAGAGCTTCGCTCACCTCTCCCAGCCCTGCCGTTGCCATGGCCGTGGCATCCGTAACATCCAACACCTGACCGGCTGTGAAGGAGGACACCGCTTCCGATCTTCCCGACGCATAGCGAACCAACTGATGGATGAAGGGAAGGAACACGGGCTTCTGAACAAAGTCGTTCCAGAAGGCATCCAGGGTAGACGTCCACACGAGGACCCTTCCCTCCCCAACCCTTTTCTCAGCGAGGGCCACCGATCCGTCGTCATACCGGGCCAGGACCTGGGCCTCCCCCCCCTCGGGCACTTGCAGATCCCGGGCTCGGAAGAACCGGGCTCCGGTGAAATCTCCGGCCCGGGGGCCTCGGAAAATCTCGAAGACAGGATGATCGTAGGCGAGGTGGCCCAACCGGCCTCCACGACCGTCGGCCCTGTCCAGGGGTTGTGTGAAGGCCCCGGGAAGGAGATCCGCCAACTCGGCCGGCCACTGGATCCGTTCGCCGAGGACCACCAGGAGACCCCCACCTCCTTCAACAAAAGACCGGAGCCTCTCTGCCGAGTTCCCGCCAGGTACCGGCCGGTCGTTCACCACCACTACCGCCGCTTGATCCAGGTCCGCTTCTGAAATCCCGCCCCCTGACCTGACGGTCACACCGAAGGCGTTCTCTTCGGAGATCGCCAGCGCTTCCCTGAGGAAGAGGCTGGACGCTGCGCCCCGTCCGGTGTCATCCAGAACCAGGACAGGCAAATTCCGCCCCGGGCTGAGGACGAAGAAGTGGGAGTCATCGGGGGCCAGGTAATCGGGTTCAGCCACTCGCACGACTCCCCGGGTATAGTCCTGAGCCAGGTTAAAGGGTTCAAAAACCGCTCCGCTGGCCCCATTTGCAGGAAGAATGACTTCCTGCCGCTGTAGCTCACGGCCCTCCAGCTCCAGAACCACCTCCACCGTGTCTTCCGTCTCACCCCCGACTCGGGTAAGGCGGGCGGCCGCTGTCACCCGGTCCCGGCCATCCATCCCCTGACGCGAAAGGGTCACCCTGGCAATCGCCCGGTTCGACGGGACACCGACTCCCAGAAGGACTGGGGTCACGACACTCCCCGGCGGGAGCCTTACGCCTTCGTCACCTGTCCACCCGGCTCTTTGAAAATCCCCCACCATCACAAGCTCCCTGCCCGGGAGATCCGACTCCTCCAAGATGGTCTGAGCCAACTTCAGCCCGGGCCCATAGGAGGTGGACTCGTCACTCACCGTCAGGGTGTCCAATGCGGACTCGAGTCGGGTCCGGTCTCCGCTGGACCGGACAATAACCGACGCGTTCCGCCCGAACACTGCGAGACTCGCCCGGTCGAGAGGCCCCAGATTCCGGAACACGTCCCGAGACGCCTCCAACGCCTGCTCCCACCGATCACCCACCCCCATGCTGAAGGAGCGGTCCAGCAACACGACGACCTCCCGGGGCCCACCACCGGATGCGGTGACCGCCGCCGCCCCGGTAAAGAACGGCCGGGAAAACGCCGCCACGATGAGAGCCACGGCCAGGGCCCTCAACAAGAAAAGGAGCCAGTGATGGAGTCTGCGTTTGCTCTCTGCCTGGAAGGGGACTCGATCCAGGAACATGAGGGAGGGGAACTCGACCTCCTTTGCCTTCTGCCTCCTGGTAAGGTGCACCAGGATTGGAATCACCAGGGCGGCGAGGCCCAGAAGGAAAGCCGGAACGAGGAAGCCGAGGGGCATCAGCGAGCCCTACTCCTCTTCTCACGATGGAGAAGAAGGTGGAACAGGGCGTGGTCCAAAGGCTTCGACGTGTCCAGGACGGCGTAGTCCACCTGGTTGGCGGTGAACCGATCCTTGAGTTCGGCCAGGTGGGCCTTCAGAAGTCCACGGTAATCCTCCCGCACCTTCCCAGGGATCAGGGGAATATCTTCCATGGTTTCCATGTCTCTGAAGTTCGCCGCTTCCTCAAAGGGAAACTCCAGTTCCGCCGGATCCAGAACATGGAATACTATGACATCGTGACCTGGGCTTCGAAGCAGCCTGACGGCCTCCAGGACATCATCGGTTTCGTGGTAGAAGTCTGAGATGAGAACAAGGATGCCTTTTCTCCTCAAACTCTCCACTGCCTTCAACAACGGTCGCTTCAACTCACCTACCCCGTTTGCTTCGGCTTTGGCCAGGGTGTGAAGGCAAAGGTCCAGATTCCGGGCCGAGGGTGGGATATAGTCCACGATATCATCGTCAAAGGTGATGAGCCCCACCCGGTCCCGTTGATGCCTGGAGAAATAGGTCAAACAGGCAGCAAGGTAGCGTGCATAGTCCAGCTTGGTGACCGAATGGCTCCCATAATTCATGGATCGGGAGACATCCAGGAGAACGCTGAAATTGGCGTTGGTCTCCGCCTCGAAGAGCTTGATATAGTGACGATCCGTCCTTCCGTAGAGCCGCCAGTCGATCAGCCGGATGTCGTCTCCCGGCATGTAGGGACGATGCTCCGCAAAGTCCACGGACAAACCTAGATAGACCGAACGGTGGAGGCCGTTCAGAAAACCATCCACCACTGTCCGGGCCAGAAGCTCGAGATTATCGATTCTGGCCAGGACCTCCGGAAGTAGGAGGTGTGCTCCTGTTTCTGCCTTACCGAAGCGGGTGGTCACGACCTACATCCCCGATGAGGGCACGGGGACAAATTCCAGCAACTGATCGACCAGCTCTCCCGTCGTCACTCCTTCACTCTCGGCATGGAAATTGGTAAGGATCCGGTGACGGAGGACCGGATGAGCCAGGGCCCTGATGTCGTCGAATCCGGGAGTATACCGCCCGGCCGTAAGGGCTCTGGCTTTCGCTCCCAGAATCAGGTACTGGGCCGCCCGAACACTGGCTCCGTAAGCAACCCACTTCTTCACGAAATCGGGAGAGTCACCATTGGGGCTCGGCCGACTGGCCCGAGTCAAAGCCACGGCGTACTGAAGCACCGGTTCCGGGGCAGCCATCCGCCGAACAAGTCGCTGAAAGGCCACCAGGTCCGGTCCGGTGACTGCACGGTTAAACTGGGGATCCTGGATTCCCGTGGTCTGCCGTACCACCTGGAGTTCTTCATCCTCCGTCAGGTGGTCCAGGAGAATCTTGAACATGAAGCGATCGAGCTGAGCTTCCGGCAGGGGGTAGGTCCCCTCCAACTCGATGGGGTTTTGGGTTGCGAAAACGTAGAAGGGTTGCTCCAGGACATAGGTGGTGCCCTGAACCGTGACCGTATGCTCCTGCATGGCTTCCAGTAGGGCGGCCTGGGTTTTGGGGGGAGTCCGGTTGATTTCATCCGCCAACACGATGTTGGCGAAGATGGGACCGGGCTCGAACTTCAGGTGGCGGGTCCCGGTTTCGGCATCCTCCTGGATGATATCGGTCCCCGTGATGTCCGATGGCATCAGGTCCGGGGTGAACTGAATTCTGGAGAAGTTCAGATCCAGAACCTCGGCTACCGTATGAATCAGAAGAGTCTTGGCCAGGCCCGGAACTCCGAGAAGAAGGCTGTTCCCACCCACAAAAAGGGTAAGGAGCACCTGATCCACCACCTCATCCTGCCCGATGATGAGCTTTCGAATCTCCCGAATGATGGTCTCCCGCCCCTCCCTCATCCGGTCCACCAGGGCAACGTCGTCTTCATGCTCCAGGGTGGTGGTTCTGTCCAGATCCTCCGTCATGTCAGCCTCTTCGTTGATGTTTGCCACTCTGCCGCGATCCTTGGCCGGGGACCTTCGCCGAAAACCTCCACGGGTCTCCTGCGGGCCCGGGGGCCTGGTGTCAGTGGGTGTGAGCGTAGATCAGATAGTTGACCCCGAACTTGTACGCTTCATTCGACAAATCGATGGGGTAGTACCCCCGGTCGGAAAACTCCCAGTACTCCTGGAAGTCCTGGTTCCAATTGATCATGACCATAAGGCGCCCGGCCTCCGGGTCGTTGTCCTCGAAAATCCCCAGATATTGAGGAGCATTCCACCCGTAGGGGGCCGCCATGGTCAGGGGTTCCGGGATGTAGAAGAAGGAATTGAAGATCTCATGATCATCCGGGACGATCTGGATTCTATATTCCGGCAAGGCCCGTAACATTTGTTGGCGGAAGTTCTGGTACTCGTAGCCGCGGTCCTGACGGGTATCGTCCACGATCAGAAAACCGCCCTTCAGGAGGTAGGCCCGGAGGTTCTCAACCTCAGCGTCCGAAGGTGTCCAGTAGCCCACCTCGATGATGGTCGCCACCGGATAGTTGAAGAGTTCGGGGTCAGCCAGTGTCAGGACCCGCCCCGCATTCCCCTCACTGTAGGTGTCGATGAAAGTGGTGGCTTCCACAATCTTGCTGAAGTTGATCTCAGCATCGGGCCAATCATGTGCCCAGGTCGGCCCCCTTCCCCTTCCCCTTCTCCCGTAGCTGTTCCCAAAGCTCCGAAGGTCGGTACCCGATTCCCCGTAACGCACCCGGACGTAGGTAAACTGCCCGTTGTAGTCGGGCCCCTCCCCCTCTTGGGGCGCCTCCAGAGAACCACCCACCCCTACGATGCCTGAAGAGTCGGCGACCCGGTCCGCCCACACGGAGAGGCCCGCTACCCCGGAAACACCGACCAGGAAAAGAAGCGCGACCAGGCCAACGGCTTTTCTGCTCATATCTGTCCTTCCCTCATATCTCCCCCGTTCGAAGCCTCACTTCCACTTCCAACCTCACCTCCGCCTCGAAGCTCGAGGAGCAACTCCAGGGCCACCTCAAAACTCGGAGCGATCTCCAGGGCCCTCAAAACCTGGGTTCTGGCCCCGGCCTTGTCCCCGGCGGCGGCCATGGCTGCGGCGAGCTTATAGTGGGCATCCGCTCGGTCGGTTGGTCCCAAAGCCAGAACCGCCTTCCGCTCCCGAACGGCCCCTTCCAGATCTCCCATTCCTTCGTAGAGCCCGGCGAGGCTGACGTGAGCCTCGGAGTCGAAGGGGACGATTTCCACGACCTTCTCCAGGGCTCCAGCCGCGGCATCTCTGTCCTCCAGTTCCTGCCAGATCCCAGCCGCCTCGAGATGGACCTGAAAAAGCGCCTCATTCAGGTAGCCCATCTGTTGAAGGGCCCGGGCCGACCGCTCGTTCTCACCCTTTCCCCGATGAATCTCCGACAGATATCTGTAGGGGCCGTTGGGGCCACCGTATTCGGGGAACAGGCTCAGTGCCGCACGAAACTCGCCCTCGGCCTCCTCAAACTGGTCCGCTTCGTACAATGCCTGGCCAAAGGATAGGCGGGCCTGGAAGCTCCCGGGGTTCTGGATGGAAAGCCGACGAAGTGCGTCCAGATCGTGGCCGGAGGTCGGTGCCGCTGAAAAGACCAGAGGCTGGCCCGCGCCGGATACCGCAGCCATCTGTGACCCCCATCGATCCCGGACAAAATCGTCGAAAACCTCGTCGAAATCTCCTGGAGACTGCCCCAGAACCTCCTGAAAAACCTCCTCATTGGAGCGGCCCCTCCGGTAGCCCTCCAGCATGGCCAGGATTCCATCCACACCCCAATCCCTCTCGATCAGATCGAACACCAGGGAGGCCTGGTAGTAGCTGAAAACGACCTGTTCCGGGAATTCCGGTCGAATGAAGCCCTCGTTCAGTCGGCTCACGGGGTGCAGTTTCCCCGAGTCATAGGCCTGTAGCCAAGCCGGCGTAGCCTTGTACCCCCATGCAATCCTGGCTTTGTGCTGCTCGTGAACGGCCAGGCCCTCCGTGAACCATCGGGGGACCCTGTGATCGCTCATGGCCAGATGGAACGCGTGGGCGATCTCATGCCACATGGTCGAGGCCCAGTTGAAGTCCCCGGCATCCAGGGCAGAGGGGGAGTCCATGACCAGAGTGCTTCCAAAACTCACGCCCAGAGCACCCAGGCCTGTGAGGCCGAGGGTCCGGACAGAGAAGTCCGAATGGTTTGGATAGATCTCGAGACGAATCGGAACCGGGGGAATCGTACCGTAGCGATCCTCGAGGGCTGAAAACGCCTCCTCTGCAAACCCGGCGGCGTAGGGCCCCAGAAGTTCCGCCTCCCTTTCGTGAACGAAGATCCTGAAATGGTCGGTGGTCACTTCCTGGAAATGGACGAAGGTGTCGAGGAGGTCCAGGGAGTTCTTGTACCAAGGGTTGTAGGGATCCCCTTCGAAGGCCGTTTCCAGGTTGGTCCGACCCTCCTCCACCGCGCCGGTTCGGAGCTGATTCATCCCCAGGACCCCGTAGCTCCGCCAGGACGTGGAATCCAGAGCAACGGCCTCCTGAGCCAGATCGACGGCGGTCTGGTACTGCCGTTGAGTAACCGCAGCCTCGGCAACCATTGTATAAAGGTCCGGATAATTCGGATTGAGGCTCAGAACCCGGCCCCGCACCTCCTCGTATGCGGACTGATCTCCGGCCAGGAAATGGGCGGCAGCCAACACGGACAGGGCCTGGAGATGGATTGGATTCGTGTTCAGGGCCCTCTCGGCTTCCTGACGAGCCTGATCGTAGTTCTCGGTTTTGATGAACAGGGAGGCCAAGAAAGCCCGGGCGGGGACATTATTTGGATTCACCTCCAGGGCCTCTCTCACCAGACCCACGGACCCTCCCACCCCTTCGAAGTCCAAAATCCTGGCCTGACCGAGAAGGGCCCGGGGGTTCCGGGGATTCCTCTCCAACACGGGCCTGAAAGACTCCCGAGCATCCGTGGCTCTGTATTTTTCCAGGAAGAGCTCACCGGCCAAAAGGTCCGGGCGCGGATCCCCCGAGGAAACCTCCGCCGCTTCGTCGAAAGCCAGAAGGGCATCCTGAAAGAGAGCAGAATTCGTGATGCCCAAGTATTTCACGGCGGTACCCACCGCCATGAGGGATTCCGCCGACAGCCTCGTCCTGGATTGGTTGTAGAGGTCGATGAAAGAGTCGAAGATGGCCAGGGCCTCGGCCCGTTTTCCCTGATTCCACCGGAGGATCCCCATGTTCAAGCGGGCGACATCTCGGTCGGACGCCCCCTTGTCAGCCGCTCTCTGAAATGCAGACTCCGCTTCCTGCAGCCGGCCTACGGAATAAAGAGCCTCTCCAAGGACGTTCGCCAACTCCGAACCCGCCGCCCCAGATCCCCCTTCATCCGCGATCTCGATGGCTTCGTTGTACCGCCCCACCTCCATGAGGCCCCGGGCATAGCTCCGGACAACGGAGGGTGAAGCATCGGAAGCCTCCGCCAGAGCCTGAAGGGCCCGAAGACCCTCCTCGTAGTCCCCCCTTCGCAGGCGATCCTGGGCTTCGGCGGCAGCTGGATTCTGCCCCAGAGCCATCGAGGGGAGGACGGGAAGAATCCCACCCGCCATGAGGAAAAGGAGCAGGACTCTCATCCTCCACCACCTTTCTCACGGATCTCCCGGGTCTTCAGGGCCAACTCCACAAGAAGGGCCTCCAGCTCCTCCTCGTAACGGCTCTCCTCCATCTGCCCCTTCAGGCCCCTCAGCTCCTGAACCCGGCGTTCCAACTCTGCCTTTTCCCCAATCAACCGAATGAGTACCGGATCCATGATGCTGTCCGTCACCGGGACCGGGCCAGAAACCATCGGGGCGAACCCGATCCAGAATCGACTGGCGACGGCCCCATCTTCCGCACCCTCTCCCAGCTCCAGCGAACCCTCCCCGTCCCCATCGTCCTCCAGGAGGGCGTGTTCGGTGGCCAGGAGGTTTCTCGATTCGTAGTAGCGGTTCGTCTCCTGATGAGCATACTGGAAGGCCTCGGCAAGGGAGACCCTGCCATTTTTGTCCAGATCGGAACCATCCTCCTCCAGGGCTTCGACGAAGAAAGCGCCGAATTGGGTCTCATTCCTCTCCTGGGCCGTCCTGGTTGCGGTGAGAATGATACGGTTCGGGCCGGAAAGGGCTGCGGCGAAGGGCCCACTGGACGGCGTGGTGTTCACGACAGCCACGGTCTGGGTGGGAAAGTCCGAGAGCATCACATCAAGGGCCTGTGGGGTCAGGTCCGGGCCCGGCAAATTGACCTCCACCTCTTCTCCGTTTCCCGACCCATGCCCGATAAGGAGCATCAGGATTTGATCCTTGGGCCTGGCCCTTTGTGCCATCCCGGCCAAAGTCGTGGCCAAGTTCTCTACCGTAGACCGACCCTGAATCTCCTCCGGGTAGTCGTCCGGGCGCTCGCCAAGATAGACGATGTGCTCCTTGGTCAGACCGAAACGCTCCTGTGCCACGGAAACCAGATCGGAGGCCCATCCATGGAACCTGTCCCGGTACTGCTGGTCTCCGCCTAACCCCACCACCACCAGGAGGTGCGTTTCCTGGGCCGACAATCCGGGGACGGGACCGGAAAGCAGAACGGAAAGGCCCAAGACGATGGTGAAGAACCACCTCATATCAGCCCCCTCCTTCTCCGGAGCACCCATTCCCCCCCAACAAGAGCCACGAGGAGGAAGAAGAGAAAAGGCATGTCCCAGAGATCATGTTCCTCGGTGAGGGTCACACCACCACCGGTCAGCTGAATGTCCTCCGGGAGATTCTCCACGGTGGAGGCATCGTAGTATCGCCCGCCCGTTTCCTCGGATAACCGCTCCAGGACGGACTTCCTGAGGCCTGCATCGAAGTACTCCTCGGTGCTGGGGCCTACCCTCAAAAACGTCTCGTCGGCACCCAGGTTTTGATCCACTCCCCGACCGGCCTGAATCTGTATTTGATAGTCCCCATCCATGGCCGGGTTGAAACTTCCCGCATATTCCCCGTCCCGATCCACGGTCCAGTCCAGTGGAACGATCTGGATAGACCCATCCGGGGCCGTGAGGGTGGCCTCCACATGGGCGTCATTGACCTCGACGTAGGCCGAGTCGTTGATCTCGGTGAGGATCCTCACCGGCTCCCCCGTCTCCACGTTCTCCTGTTCGGTCCGGGCATCCACGTAGTCGGGGACCGCGTCCACCAGCCATCGAAGGAGTTGTTGCCAGAAGGTCTCATGGGTCTGGTCTTCAACGGGGATGTCCGCGTGAAATTGCCATCGCCAGGAATCCATCACCGGAAACGCCACAGCCTTACCCCTGCCGTACCGATGATAGGCCAGGACCACCCGCGATCCGTCCAGACCTTCACCGGAAAGGAGGGTCGTGGCCCCGGGTTTCACCCGCCGGATGTGGTTGATGACCGAAAGGGGGGGGAGGCTGTCCCAGCGCTCGGCGTCCGACGACCCGTCGGGATGGATCTGGGCGGCAACGTGGCCAAGACCTGCGACGGTGGGTCGGACCTTTACCTGGGCAAAAACCGCCTGGGGATCCAGAGCGGGGTCCTCCAAAATCACAGGAAGGGCTTCCTCCACAGGAGTTCCCCGGTACCCACCTTCCGAAAAAGCCCACCTACCTCCCAGCATGAGGAGTCCGCCACCCCTCTGGCTCACGAAATCAGCGATCATGGCCAACTGGTCGTGGGTGAAGTAGCTGGCCTCGACGCTCCCTATGATGAGTCCCCGGTACTTGAACAACTCCTCCCGGGTCATGGGGAAACCTCCCGCCAACTCGTCCCCATCGTCCACGTCCAGGCGCAGAAATTTGTCCGCCGCAGTCCGCTGGAGCGTCACAACCTGGATGTTCTCATCATCTTCCAGGGCCCTCCGGAGAAACTTCACCTCGAATCTGGGCTCTCCCTCGAAGTAGAGGATCTTCTCCGGCGCCTCCGTCACCTCGACGTGGACACTCCGGGCGTTGTTCTGGGACACCCGTTCGCCCTCTTGGACCGGAATTCTGAGGGTGATGTTGCGGGAGCCCGGATCATCCAGGGTGAATCGGACCTGGGCCACCGTGGGCTCCCCATCCTCCCCGAGCACGACCTCCCGCTCGGTGAGAATCCTGTCCTCATCTTCGACGACGAGGGGGAAGGTCTGACCGGCATAGCCTCGATGGGACACCACGACGTCCAAGAGGAGGGAGGTCCCTTTCAGGACCGTCCGGGGTGCGGAGAGCCGCCCCACCTGGATATCCGGAGAGATGGCCTCTTCCCCCAACCCAACCGTAAACACGGGGACGGACCCGGCCTGGAGAGGAACGACTGCTTCGGCCATTGAACGGCCTGAGTTATCGGCCCCGTCAGTGACCACGACCAAACCTGAAAGGGGAACGCTGGACAGTTCTTCCCTCGCTCGGTCCAAAGCTCCCACCAGGTCCGTGCGGCTGCCGTCGAAGGTGAGGCCCGACACGCCGTCCACCCGATCGGTGGAGGACGAATAGCGGAAGAACCGTACTGCGAATTTCTCCTCCAGGGCCCGGAGAAGCGGCCCCTCGTCCGGATGGAACTCCTCTTCGATGAAGGTGCTCCTGGGCAAACCGTCTTCTCCAGGGAGGGTCATGCTCCTGGAGTCATCCAGGAGGACTCCGACAAAATTCCTCTGGGGAACCGTGGAGGTGTTGACCAGGGTGGGGCGAAGAAGGGCGAAGAGGAGAACAGCAAACGCCGCTAACCGCAGTCCGGCCAGGATGATCCTATCCGACCGATCCGCTTTCCCCTTGGGTCGCCGGTAGCCGGTCACTGCCACTGCCACCCCGGCTAGGCCCAAAAGGACCACCACCCAGATCGGCCAGGGTACACGAAATGCGAAATGCCCCTCCTCAAAAAGGAGGGGTCGGTATTTAAAGAAGAACGAGAACAATGACTCCATGAGGAAAACCCCTCAGAGCCTTAGAATTGAGAGCACGTGATGAATACCTGGGCTGATTGCTTTCCCACCGGGGACACTCCTCAGGGGTGTGTCGTTGAGGAGGCGTCGAAGGACCCCGGGAACAATTCCCCTCTACTTCACGGCAAAGGAAAGGTTCCGGATTCAATCGTTAGAGATTTGTCAGGGAGTAGGGGATGGCAGAAGCGGCAGCCCCAATTCCCGACCATTCCTGGTTTCAGGGCTGCAATCCCCATGCTATGTTGGCCGCCCACGGTCCCCAAACCCAAAGAACAGAATGACGAAATCCCGATTGAAGGTTCCACACACCCTCGTCCTGCTTTTCGGAATGGTGGGATTGGCCCTGATCCTCACCTACCTGCTTCCGGCGGGAGCCTTCGAGCGGATCGAAAACGCCGCAGGCCGCCTGCAGGTCGTTCCCGGTAGTTTCCACCTGACCCCCGAGGTCTCCCGGCTCTCCCCCTTGGCTATCTTCACCGCCATCCCCAAGGGGTTCAGCGCCGCCCACGAGATCATCTTTTTTGTGTTTCTCATCGGGGGTGCATTCGCGGTCCTCCGGGCCTCCGGGGCTATCGATGCCGCCCTTGGGGTCCTTCTTCGGAAGCTCGGGGATCGTCCTTTTTGGTTGGTCGCCGGTGGAATCGTGGTTTTTGCGGTAGGCTCCAGCACCATCGGGATGGCTGAGGAGTACCTCCCCTTCGTCCCGGTTCTGATCGTCCTGGCTCATGCTCTTGGGTATGACGCCATTGTGGCTGTGGGGATCATGGCCGTGGGTTATGGCATCGGGTATGGGGTCGCGGCGCTGAACCCATTTACCCTGATGATCGCTCAGGACGTGGCCGGCCTTGAGCCGGCTTCAGGACTATGGTACAGGTTGGTGCTTCTCTGCCTCTTCCTACCCATCGGCATTCACCATGTCTGGTCCTATGCCAAAAAAGTGGGAGCCGATCCCTCCGCCAGCCTCCTGGCCGACCTGGACCGGGATGAAGATGCCTCCAGAGAACTGACCGCCTCGGATCACACCGAGATGACCTCTACCCACCGTTGGGTCCTGGGAATCGTTGCCCTGACCCTGCTGGTCTTGATCTATGGCCTAAGCCAGTGGCACTGGTACCTCGTTGAGATGGGGGCCTTGTTCGTGGGGCTGGCCATTGTTCTCGCAGCCATCGCACGGATGAGTCCGGACCGAACCGCCATCGAGTTTGGAAAGGGGGCAGCGGAACTCACCACCACGGCCCTGATGATTGGAGTAGCACGAGGAATCCAGGTGGTACTCGACGAGGGGGGCGTCGTTGATACCATCGTCCATGGGATCAGCGTTCCCCTCCAGGAACTCCCCGGCGCCCTTTCTGCAGTGGGAATGTTCTTTGTACAGAGCCTGGCCAATCTCTTCATCCCCTCCGGAAGCGGCCAAGCTTACGTGACCATGCCCATTATGGCCCCTCTGGCGGACCTGGTCGGCGTCACCAGGCAGGTCGCCGTCCTGGCCTATCAGTTCGGAGACGGTTTCACGAACATTCTCGTCCCCACCAACGCTGTGATCGTGGGGATTCTGGCAATGGCCGCGGTTCCCTTCGACCGATGGTTCCGGTTCATCATCCCGTTCATGTTCAAGATGTGGATCGTGGGGTCCATCGCCCTGGCGGTGGCCGTCCTGATCGGATACGCCTGATCGTTTATGAGAAACGTCCAACAAACCGCTGGAGATCGAATGAAAGCCCTCCCGGCTCTTACACTCATGCTTCTAATAGCCGGGTGCGCCAGTGCCCCACCCCTGGCTCTCGGCATCACAGGGCTTTACCACCTGGAATCAATGGACGGGGCTCCCCTGCCCTCCAAGATGAACGTGGTGGCAGGCACTCTCCAGCTTCGGGAGAACCGGACTTTTACCTGGAGATTTACGGTAGGGGCGGCGCCAGGGGCCGGGATCCGGGAATCGGAGCCCATCGTTTTCGAGGGCCGTTTTGTTGTTGAAGAAGACGCTTCGGGGGATCTACTGATTCAGCTGACCCGCCGGGATGGGGTTACGCCCAGGGGGGCCGGTCAGGAAAGGATCGAGGGTAGGCTCGTGGGCTCCACCCTTAGTTTTGTCAGCCCCGACCTGACCGCTGTTTTCAAGCGGCGGTGATGGAGCGGGCACCCCAGGGGTGCCCGCTTTCCGATCAGCACGGCGGCTCAGCTCTGGAGGCTCGTGGTGAGCCGGAGCTACGGCAGAGCTACTAGGGGGCCCTCCGAACAAATCCGCTGTTTCTGAGGGTATTGCTGACGACCATATCCACTCGGCCGCCACCCGGGAACGAAATCCCCGGAACCCGATACCGATCACCTAAGCGGGTTTCCAGCTCGATATAAAGTGGCCTGCCGGATGGGTACTCGAACTCGAAGAATTCGAGTCCACTAGCTCCGACGGTGCCGATCAGTGTCCTCTTTCCACCTGGGTTGACGTAGACCTCAACCTCGTAGGTGTTGCTGCTCTCCACCCGAAGCAGGAAGCCGTCCGCATTTACCGTATCGGAAAATGGGTCGTCCGTTCCCCCCGAAGCACAGCCTGCGACTGCAAGAAGTAGGAGGAAGAGACCGGGGCGAAACCCCCGGGCCAGATCCCTGCCCCTCAATCCAATGATTTCCGGCATTTTCCCTCCACATTTCTGTCGTTTCTCGACGAGGGCGTGACCCGCCCACCGTCCTCCGTCCGAATCTCTTGACGCCCCGTATCGGGGTCAAGGGCGGCCACCTCTCGCGTATACCCCCCAAAGGCCCGTATCATCCCCTGGAAACAACCAATACCGATGCCTCCAGGTTCCCGGGCTTTGCAAGGAAACTGCTCATGAAACAGCTCCCACGGCTTCTTTTCTTCCTCTTCCTTTTGGCACCACTGGCTGCCGGTGCGCAACAGCGAGAGTCCTACGACTATTGGAAATTCAACCGGGAAATGATCCGCCGGGGCCAACAGGCCATCTTCATGTGTAACGGCCTTTTCACCTCCGATCGGACGCTGGAGCAAGTTTTTGATCAGGAACTCGCCTTCCTTCCAGAGCCCATCGGTACCCCCCAGGGTGGCGACTACGTCGTGGACTGGGATAAGAAGGCTGTAGCTATCGGGGCTGAGGGATATGTACCCGTCATGCGAGCTGCTTTCCGGAAGGGGTTGGGATGTGTGATCCTCGCCCCGGATCAGGACTTCAGTGACATCGACGACCTCCCCCTTCTGGACACACCACCTCTCCCCGGAGATCCGAAGGAGATTCCCTGGCCCATTGGAGACCAGGGCGCAATGGCCTCCCTTCCTCAATCCATGGACGCCGCGACACTAAAAGCGGCGTCGGACTGGGCCTTCGAACGGGAGTCCCCGGAGCAGGTCACGCTGAGCCTCCTGGTGGTCCAGGATGGAAAGATCATCCATGAGAGGTACGCTCCGGGAGTGGACAGGTTCACAAAAACCCGGACCTGGTCCACGGCCAAGAGCATCGGCGTCACCCTCATGGGCCTGTTGGCCGACCAGGGCAAGATGGCCTTGGACGAGCCGGTGGAGTTGGAGTGGCTCCCCCGGGCCGCATTCCCCGAGGCGGACCCCCGACACGAAATCACTCTGCGCCACCTCCTCAACATGTCCAGCGGGTTGTACCCGTTGGACAACTCAGGTTTGGAATACGCCACCGGATCCGGGCTCGCCTATTGGGCTGGTTCCA
>CAYOVN010000035.1:0-26125 GCA_964407425.1 uncultured Gemmatimonadaceae bacterium | reverse complement strand
CGAGGGGTTTCGACACGCTCATCCTTTGCGACAACGACGGACAGCTCCAGCGCCTTGAGGAGATTCTGGGGGAACGAAAGGTCCCGCCGGGGACCCGCCTGGGAATCGGAGCCCTGGCAGGAGGTTTCACCCTCTTCGCCACCGGGTCCACCCTTCGCATCCTTACCGATCACGAGATTTTTCGCCGATCCAGGAGGATCCGCCGAAGCCGCCAGTTCCGGGGAGCCGCTGCCCTGGAGAGCCTGGCCCAACTTTCACCGGGGGACCCGGTGGTCCACATGGATCACGGCGTGGGGATCTTCCGGGGCCTCGAGCACCTGGCGGTGGGGGGGGAAGAGATCGAGGCCTTGGCCATCGAGTACGCCGGGGGTGAAGTCCTTCGCGTACCCGTCTACAAGGTGGATCTCATCGAGCGCTGGATCGGAGAGACGGAGGAGGCATCTCCACCTCAGATCCATCGGATCGGTGGCAGGAAATGGAAGGCCCTCAAGGGGAAGACAGAGCGAGCCATCGAGATGATGGCTGGGGAACTCCTTGAGCTTTATGCCAGAAGGGAAACCGCCAAAGGCTTCGCGTTCTCGCCGGACAGCCGGTGGCAGAAGGAGATGGAGTCGTCTTTCCTTTTCGAAGACACCCCGGACCAGCGGAAGGTGGCCTTGGAGGTCAAGGGGGACATGGAGCGCCAAAGGCCCATGGACCGGCTTGTCTGCGGGGATGTGGGTTACGGAAAGACCGAGGTGGCGGTTCGGGCGGCGTTCAAGGCGGTTCAGGATGGGAAACAGGTGGCCGTGTTGGCTCCCACCACCATTCTGGTGGAACAGCACCGCAGAACCTTCGAGGAGCGCCTCGCCGACTACCCGGTGAACGTCGGGGCTCTGAGCCGGTTCAGGACCCAGAAAGAACAAACGAACCTCCTCCTCTCCCTGGCCCAGGGGGAGACGGATATCATCATCGGCACCCACCGCCTCCTCTCTCCTGACGTCCTATTCAAAAACCTTGGGCTCCTCATCGTCGACGAGGAGCAGCGGTTCGGTGTCCGGCACAAGGAGCGCCTCAAAAAGCTCAAAAGTTCCGTAGACGTCCTCACCCTGACGGCTACCCCCATCCCCCGGACCCTCCACCTGTCTCTCTCGGGGGTGAGGGACCTTTCGCTGATGCAGACTCCCCCCCGGGACCGGATGCCCATTATCACCCACGTTCTTCCTTGGTCCGACCAGATCCTCCGGGAAGCGGTCCACAGGGAGTTGGACCGGGGCGGTCAGGTCTTCCTGGTTCACAACCGGGTGGAGACCATCCATACGGTAGCAGCCAGAGTAAAGCGATTGGAGCCTGAGGCGTCGGTGGGGGTCGCTCACGGTCAAATGCCTCCGCGCCAGCTGGACGAAGTGATGAGGGACTTCGTGGACGGAACCTTGGACATCCTCGTGTGCACTTCCATCATCGAGAACGGGCTGGACGTCCCGAACTCCAACACCCTCATCGTAGATGGAGCTGATCGATTCGGGCTATCCCAGTTGTATCAGATCAGAGGCCGGGTCGGCCGGTCGGATCGGAGGGCCTATTGCTATCTGGTGGTCCCAGAGTCCATCTCCGACGAGGCCGACAAGCGCCTGCGGGTCCTCGAGCACTATACCGATCTGGGGAGCGGCTATGCGGTGGCTCTCCGGGACCTGGAACTTCGTGGTTCCGGGAACCTCCTGGGGGCGGAACAGTCCGGCTTCGCCCACGCTGTCGGCTTGGACACCTACCTCCGCCTCCTCAAGAAGACCGTTGAAAGGCTACAAAAGGGGCCTTCTGAGGTGGTTCACCCGGAACCGGATATTTCCCTCTCCGCTTCCGCTTTTCTCCCGGATACCTACATTTCGGACTCCGGACAGAAGCTCCATCTTTACCGGCGACTCTCCAAGATGCAGAGTCCGACGGAGGTGGAGGAGTTACGGAGGGAACTGGTGGACCGGTTCGGCCCCGTCCCCCCTGAAGCCCAGGCCCTTTTGCACGGAGCGACTCTTCGTCTCCTGGCCCAAGGTCTGGGTGTGGAGAGGGTCCTATTGAAGGGGCGGGAGGGTCGTGTCAGTTTCCTCCCTGGCGTGGTACCGGCGTTGACCCATCTGGACAAGCCGTTCCAGGATCGCCAGGTGGAGGTCGAGGTGAAGAGGCTAGACCCTCTATCCCTCGTTTTGAGGCAGGCCGGGGCATACCCCCTGGCTTCGGTATTGGAGGAAGCATTTGCCGTCTTGAGTCGAACTCCACAATGAGGGAGTGAAACTCGAGCCGAAAGGAAAAGAGCCGGAAGCGGGAGAGCCGAACGACGATTGGCCAACGTTCCACTCCTGCACCGGATCCAATTTCTGTGAGGGGCCTTTCAGGGCCGGTGTCCTTAAGGAGACGATCGTTGATGAAAGCGTTGAGGTTGTTGTTCCCGATTCTGGTCGTAGGCCTGGCAGCCTGCGACAGTTCCAGTCGCCCCTCGAGTGAGGACGTACTGGCTATCGCCGCAGGATATGAGTTCAGTTCCGAAGCGGCTGCCGAAATCCTCGCTCCGCAAGCCCAACTGCCCGGTGACCCCGAGGTGGTCCAGGCTCTGGCGGACTTATGGGTCCAGTACTACCTCCTGGCTCGAGCTGCGGCAGAAGACAGCACCCTCTCCAACATCGATGTAGCCCCCCTGGTTGACCGGCAGGTTGAGGGTGAAATGGTAGCCCAACTCAGGGAGCAGGTGATCATGGTGGATACCATGATTCCGGAAGACGCTCTCCTCGCCCGCTACGAAGCGGAGCTCCCCGGGGGCAAGGTGAGGGCCCGCCACATTCTCCTTCAGTTCCCTGAGGGGGCTTCGGATGCCCAGGTGGACAGCGTAAGGGCTCAGGCGGCAGATCTCCGGGCGAGGATCGTGGGAGGAGAGGATTTCTCCACCCTCGCCCGGCAGTACAGCCAGGATACCGGAACCGCTCCCACCGGGGGTGACCTTGGTTCCTTTGGGAAGGGCGAGATGGTCCCCCCCTTTGAAGCCGCTGCTTTCGAACTCGATATAGGGGAAGTAAGCGAGGTCGTGGAAACGGCCTTCGGCCTCCATATCATTGTTATGGACGAACGGATTATCCCGCCTTTTGAAGAGCGCCGGGAGCAATTCCGGATGCAACTCCAAAGCCAACTCGTCATGGAGGCCGAGTCCACCTATGTAGCGAACCTGGTGGAAGAAGCCGACATCGAAGTCCAGGCTGAAACCCTGGAGAGCCTGAAACAGGTTGCGGCGGACCCCGCCGTAGATCTGTCCCCCAGGGCAATGGATCGAGTGATGGTCCAGTACAACGGAGGGTCCTTCACTCTCAGGGAGTTCAGATCCTGGCTCCTCACAGGACCTCCGACTCTTCCGGACCAGATCGAGGCCGCCTCCGACGAGCAGCTTGAAAATCTCCTCACCAGTCTGACACAGAGTGAGCTTTTGGTAGGTGAAGCAGTGGCCGAGGGAATCGAGGTTCCCACCGCCAGGCGGGACTCCCTCTCCGAGGGGCTTCTCAGCGGGGTGAAGTCTATCGCTCAGGAACTCGGCTTCTTCGAGTTGACCCTCGAAGAGGGCGAGTCGCTGGAATCCGCTGCCGACAGAGTGGTCAGGGACATCTTGGTCCAGGTCGTTCAGAATGGGCGGGAGGTCTACCCCCTCCAGACCGTGGCTTTTGCCCTGAAGGAACAGTTCGAGGCCAGGATCTTCCCGTCCGGGATCGCCCATACCGTATCTCTGATCGCTGAGTTTCGGGCCCCGGGTGCGGCGACGGCGCCGGCTGTCCAGCCTACCCCCCCGGCTGACCCGATTACTCCGGACACCGCCGGGGGTGAGGGTTGAGGTCGGAACCCCCCCAGGGGAGCCGGTTTAGTCAAGGAGAGGCCGGGGGGTTGAATGCCCCCCGGCTCTACCTTACTGAACAGAGTTCGTCAAAGCGCTTGTCCGCGTCTTTTGGGAGGTCATAAAGGTGCTCAGATTCATCCCGACGACCTGGATCGCCACCCTGGTCACCTTAGCAACCCTGACCCTGGGTCAACCCTTTCTTCTCGACGGGGTCAGAGCCCAGGATCGAAGTCTCGTGGACCGGATCGCAGCGGTAGTTGGCGACTCCGTCATAGCCCTTTCCCAGATCCAGGAGGGGATTTTCCAGCTCCAGGCTCGGGGTACGGAAATCCCGGCCCAGGGGTCGGAAGGCTGGGTTCAACTCCAGCGGGACATCCTGGACCAGATGATCAGTGAACAGCTCATCATCCAGGCAGCCATTCAGGACACGACGATTTTCGTCGACGAGATTGAGATCGAAACCACCGTTACTGAAGAAATCGACCAACGAGTCGCCGACGTCGGGGGACAGCGGTTATTCGAAGAGGGCCTCGGCCAACAAGGATTCACGCCCACCGGCTACCGGGATTTCATGAGGGGGCAGATAAGGCAGCAGCAGCTTTATGAGCAGTACCTCACCAAGCGATCTGTGGAGATGGCCTCCATCGTCGTGGAAGAGTCGGAAATCACCGAGTTCTTCGAACAACAAAGGGAGGCCATCGGGGACCGGCCTCCGACCATCGTTTTCGCTCAGATAATCCTGGCGCCCGTCGCCTCCGATTCTGTCTGGGAAGGAGCCGAGGCCAAGGCGGTTGCAGCCCGGGAACGGGCTTTCGCCGGGGAGGATTTCGGGGATCTGGCGGGTGAGCTCTCCGACGACGGATCGAAGGAGAATGGAGGAGACCTGGGGTGGTTCCGGAGGGGGGTCATGGTCCCGGAATTCGAAGACGCGGCGTTCAGCATGGCCGTGAATGAGGTCAGCCTCCCGGTCCGATCCCCCTACGGTTATCACGTCATCAAGGTGACGCGACGGCGCTCAGGGGAAATCAGGGCCAGCCACATCCTCTTCCGGGTGGGCCCAAGCTCAGCGGATCTGGAGTCTCTTCGGGAAACGGCCAGGGATCTCAAAGCACGACTAGAGGCGGATGAGGACTTCGAGGCCCTGAGACAGGAATTCGGGGTAACGACCGAACCGGACACCCTCCCCGTCCCCATGAGCCGGCTCAGTGAGCTGCCCCCGGGGTTCGCCGACCCACTTTCGACGGCGGAGGCAGGTCAGGTCCTGGATGCGGTGGAGTACCAGGTCAGGGATGAGATGCGACTGGCGGTGATCAAGGTCGTCGAGTTCATTCCCGCTGGCCCATACACCCTGGAAGATCAGGACCTCAGGGGTCGAATCATGACGCAGATCCAGCAGGGGAAGTTCGTGGAGAAGATCCTGGACGAGCTTCGGACATCGACCTTCGTCGAGATCCGGATGTAGGGCCCAACCCCTCGCGCGGGAATCCTGGAAGGCACGACACTATGCCGAAGACTGTGGCTGTCACCCTCGGGGACCCGAGGGGTATCGGCCCGGAGGTCATGCCCGGGGCCGTGAGGGCCCTATCTCCAGAGGTCCGACCGGAATCCCTCCTCCTGATTGGCCCGGAGGGAATGGACCCTCAGGTGGCCCCTTATCGATCGGTGGGCCCCTGGGACGGGACGGAAGCAGGGGCCGGCCGGGTCACAGTGGACGCCATCCGGCTGGGGGTCGATCTCGCACTGGAGGGTTCGGTGGGAGCGATTGTCACGGGGCCCTCTCACAAGCCAGCCATCCAAGCCGCTGGGTGGAACGTTCCCGGACAAACTGAGCTTCTGCAGAAACTGGCCGGCGTTTCCGACGTGGGCATGCTCATGTGCGCCGAGCGGACTCAGGTCGGAGGGTCTCTCCGGGTTCTCCTGGCCACGACCCACCTCCCTCTCAGGGACCTTTTTCGGCATCTCACCCCTGAACTCCTTCTTCGTCAGACTCGACTTTTGAGCAAGGAGTTGGAGGACCGCTGGCTGATTCCCCAGCCTCGAATCGGCCTCTGCGCAGTGAACCCCCACGCCAGCGACGGAGGGTTGTTCGGATCGGAGGAAGAAGAGCTCCTTGCACCCGTAGTTCGACAACTGCAGGGAGAGGAGCTTCACGTTGAGGGCCCCCTTCCGGCGGACACGGTGTTCTATAAAGCCCTCCGGGGACAGCTGGATGCCGTCGTGGCCCCGTATCACGACGTGGGAATGGCTGCCTTCAAGAGCGTCTCCTTCGGGACGGGTGTGAACGTGACCCTCGGGCTGCCTTTCGTCAGGACCTCTCCGGATCATGGAACAGCCTTTGACATCGTAGGAAAGGGCGTGGCCGATCACTCCTCGTCCCGAGAAGCCATCCTCCTGGCCCTACGCCTTCTCCAGAAACCGAGAGTCGTAGAGCTTTGACACCTACTTTGGGTCCCTATAGCTTGAAAATATCTGGTGTTACCCGCCATTCCTCCCCAAAGAACCCGTGATAAAACTCCTCGACGCTACCAAGGAATACCCGCGGACCGGGGCCGCTCTGAAAAGAGTGAAGCTCCACATACCCAAGGGCTCCTTCGTTTTCCTGACGGGGCACTCGGGCTCCGGAAAGTCCACGACCCTCCGGCTCATTCATATGTCGGAGCGGCCCACCTCCGGAGAAGTGAGAGTCAGCGGATTCTCGAGTCTGCGAACCTCCAGAAGAGACCTCTGGAAGGTCCGGCGGAGGGTGGGTTTCGTTTTCCAGGATTTCCGCCTCCTCCCGGGCCGAAACGCTTTGGACAACGTGGCCTTCGCCCTGGAGGTCACGGGCACGGCGAAGAAAGAAATCAGACCTCGGGCCCAACGTCTCCTCTCCCAGGTGGGCCTTTCGGCCAAAGCGGGCTCCCTCATGAACGAGCTTTCCGGAGGTGAGCAACAGAGGGTGGCCATCGCCAGGGCCCTGGCCAGCGAGCCGCTGATCCTACTGGCGGACGAGCCCACAGGGAACCTGGACGACCGAGCCACTCGGGGTATCATGGATCTCTTCTGGGAAATCAATGCAATGGGAATGGCGGTGGTCATGGCTACCCATGACCTGGAGTTGATCCGGACCTATCCCAAGGCAAGGCTCCTGGAGTTGGATCAAGGCCGACTGGTTTTTGACTCTTTCGATTCTTCAGTGGAGGGGAACCATGAGTAACCCTCTTTCTGAAGCAGTAGGGGCCTTCAAACGATCGCCCCTCCTGATGGGCCTTTCCAGCCTGATGGTGGGTCTGGCACTTTTTGTGGTCGGACTCTTCTCCCTGGTGGCCCACAACCTTCAAATCGCCCTCACCTCCGTGGAAGAGAGGGTCGAGGTGGTGGCATACCTTCGGGACGATATCCGCCAGGTGGACCTGGATGCGGTGACCGAAACCCTGGAGACGATTCCAGGGGTGGAAGCCGTCAGTTTCGTTACCAAACCGGAAGCCCTGGAGCGGGCTATTCGGGACCTCCCGGAAATCGCCGAAGTTTCATCGGTCCTGGAGATCAACCCTTTTCCCGCCTCCCTGGAAGTTCGGTTCCTTCCTGAAGGTCGCTCGACAGAAAATGTCGAGACCGTAGTAACCGCAGCTGAGGGCTTCGCCTTCGTGGAAGATGTGCGGTACGGTCAGGAATGGGTGGAGCGTCTTTTCTTCCTCCGAAGGGTCGGTGGGGTGACCTCCCTTGTCCTGGGCATCGCGTTTGGGATCGTGGCGACTCTCATTATCGGAACCGCCATACGGATCGCTGTCTTCGCCCGGCGGGAAGAGATTTTTGTCATGCGCCTGGTGGGGGCCAAGGACAGTCTGGTCTGGCGTCCCTTCCTCCTGGAGGGCGCCCTCACGGGGCTCCTGGGAGGGATCCTGGCCATACTCCTCACCTGGGGAACCTACCTCGCCATTCGCCAGTTTCTCTTCGCCCTGAACTGGATCCCATGGAGTTGGATGTGGGGAGGACTGGGGGTCGGGATACTCTTCGGGGTCGTGGCCAGCAATCTGGCCGTTCGACGCTACCTGAAGGAGGTTTAAGAGGTGCGCAGGCTCTTCCTTCTTCTGATTCTGGGATTGGCCCAGCTTTCTCCCGGCGGAGTCGCTGCGGCACAGGATCCGGATATCCAGCGTCAGATCCAGGAGAGTCAGCGTAGGCTCGAGGCGATCCGGGATGAGCGGGCCAGGCTCCAGGGGGAGATGGACCAGATCCGTGGGCGGGTCCGGGATGCTTCTACTGAGCTCCGAAATATCGAGCAGCAGCTCAGTGCGTCCCGTTCGGTTCTGGCAGAAGTGGACTTTCAAGCCGAGGTGGTGGCTGATCAGGTCCAGGAAACCACTCGGGAACTCCTGAACACCCGGGAGGAACTAAAGGGAGGCAAGGCTGTCCTGCATAGGCGGGTTCGGGATATCTACAAAAGAGGCCCCCTCAATTCTCTCCGAGTCCTTCTGGGCGCCGACTCCTTCTCCGACCTTCTCACCCGGTACCGGTATCTGCAGCTCATCGCCTCCTATGACCGAGGCCTCGTAGACAGGGTCGCCCAGCTGGAAGTCGCTTTGGAAGCACATGGCCGGACACAGGAAGAGAGCTTGGCGGAGCTCGGGCGCCTTAGGCAGATGAAGCTTGGAGAGGTGGCGGAACTACGGTCGGTAGAGCGGGACCGACAAACCGCCCTCGAACAGTTTCAGGATCGGGAACAACAAGCCGAGACACGTTTGGAAACGCTTGACGCCGACGAGGCCAGAATGACCGGGCTCATCGACGACCTGGAACGCCGGAGGCTCGAAGAGGAAAGAAGGCGGGCTCTTTCAGGATTGGGCCGGGAAGGCCCAAGCAGCCTCTCCGGATCCGACGCCGGGAGCCTGGACTGGCCTGTTGATGGCACGATCGTCTATCGATTCGGTCGGGAGCGCCGGCCCAACGGCACGATCCTGCGATGGAACGGGCTCGGCATCCAGGCCCCCACGGGGACCCCTGTCACAGCGGTAAAATCAGGTACCGTGGTCCTGGCCGGGCCCTTCGAGGGATACGGACCCTCGGTGGTGTTGAGCCATGGGGGAGGGTTCTACACCCTCTACCTTTACCTGGAGGAGATCGGGGTCGTCCAGGGTCGGGAAGTCCAAGCCGGTCAGGTGGTAGGGACCGTCGGCGGATCACAGACCCCCGAGGGCCCCCATATCGAATTTCAGATTCGGGCCCCGGTGGCGGGCGGAGCACCCCAGGCCATGGATCCGCTGCAATGGCTCAAGGGTCGGCGTCCCCTTCCATGACCCTCCACAAGCACTGGGGCCACACGGACCTTCAGGGTACCCTTGCGAGGGCCGCCAGTGAGGGGAGCCTGCCCTCTGCCCTTTTGATCCACGGGGCCCGGGGAATCGGCAAACAGCACCTCGCTCTATGGCTTAGTCGGGTCCTCCTCTGCCAGGCTCCCGGGGAAGACGGCCCTTGCGAGGAGTGCCGGTCCTGCCATCTCGCCGGAAAGCTGGAACACCCGGACCTCCACTGGTATTTCCCCCTCCCCCGCCCCAAAAAGGCCGGCACACCCGAAAAGCTGGAACAGGCTCTTGAGGAGGCCCGGTGGGAAGCCCTGGAGGAGCGGCGCCAGCAGCCCTTTCGGCCCATCGGAGAAACCGAGGCACGCAGCCTCTATCTGGCCGCCGCCCGAAATCTCAGAAAGAAGGCCCAGCGGCGGCCCTCGATGGGGCCTCGGCAAGTCTTCATCATTGCGGAAGCGGAAGCCCTTGCTCCCCAGGACTCCAGCTCCGAGGCAGCCAATGCTCTGCTGAAGCTCCTGGAGGAACCCCCTGACGGCACGGTCCTCATCCTGACCTCCGCCGAACCGGGGCGCCTTTTGCCCACGATCCGGTCCCGAACCGCCCAACTCCACCTTCCTCCCCTCACCGAGGGGGAGGTGCTGGAGTTCCTGAGGGTCGAAGCCGGTGTGGAAGAGAGGGAGGCCAAGCGGGCGGCGGGCCTTTCCAAAGGATCCATCGGGAGAGCCCTCGGCTTCCTGAGGGACGGGGACCAGCCTGGCCTCCTGGCCCAGACTCGAACCGAGGCCGTGGCCCTTCTCTCTGCGGCCCTATCCACCAAGCCGGGGCCGAGAGTCCGGGCCGCCATCGAGTTCAAGTCTGTGGGAGCCAGAGGATTGGGAGATCTCTTCGATTTCCTCGAGGAGTGTCTCGGTGATCTGGCTCGGGCCGCCTCCGGGCTACCGTTGGATGGTTGCACCGAAGAAGAAGCCATCTTCTTCAAGAAGGCAGCGGCAAGAAAGGGTGTCCACCCGGCGGTTGTTCCCAATGCTGTCGCCAGGGTTCACGAGGCTCGGGTAATGGCCTCCGGTAACGTCAACCCACAACTGGTCATCTTCGGCCTTCTCCACGACCTTCAAGCCGAGTTTGATTCATCAGGATCCAGTCCTTCTCCAGGAGACGTGGGATGAATAGCCCGGACAGAGACCTGACCCACCTCGATTCTCAGGGACGGGCCCGAATGGTGGACGTCTCGGGAAAAAGTGAATCAAATAGAAGGGCTGTTGCAGAGGGGTATATCCGAATGGCCCCCGCCACCCTGGCAGCGATCCAGGCTGGGAATGGACCCAAAGGAGAGGTTTTGCAGGTCGCCCGCCTGGCGGGGATCCAGGCTGGCAAGAGGACAGGTGAACTCATACCTCTCTGCCATATCCTACCCGGGGCCTCTCTTTCCGTGGAACTGGAGCCAGATCAGGCCCTCCCGGGAATCAGAGTCCGGGCCACAGCCGCCATTCAGGGGCAAACAGGGGTAGAGATGGAGGCCCTCACGGCGACATCCATCGCCCTGGTAACGATCTACGACATGGTCAAGGCTCTGGACCGGGGCATGGTCATGGGGGACATCCGCCTGGTCTCGAAGGAAGGTGGTGCTTCAGGGTCTTGGACCAGGGAGAAGGAGTTGTAGAATCAACTCCCGGGGAGGAAGATCTTCACCTGATCTCCCGGTCGTATGATTGAACTCCGGGAAAGGCTGTTCCACTTCAGCAGGTCATTCACCCCTACCCCGTGTCGAACGGCGATAGCCGAGAGGGTATCGCCGGACTGGACCCGGTAGGTTACAAGTCTTTCCTCTCTGGTCTCTTCGGAACCCCCGGAACCACCCTTCAAGCCGGCCCGGACAGAGGGTGCTTTCGGAACCACCACCCTCTGGCCGATCTGCATTCTCCGCGGTCGGATGGTGGGGTTGGTCGCCTCCAGATCCGCCAGGGGAACTCCATATTGGCGGGCAATGTGAGTCAGGGTTTCCCCGGCTGAAACCGTATGCTCCAGGAAAGTGACCCTTTCCTCCGGTGGAATGAGAGCATAGGCCTCCTCGAAGCTGACACCCCGGCCAACCGGGAGCCGGACCCTGGTGTCGACTCCGGCGGGAGTGAGCCCCCGAAGCAGGTGAGGATTCAGTGCCTCCAGCGTGCTCTGATCCACCTGGCTGGCCTGGGCGATGACGTCCATGGACGTGGCGTCCGGAACCAGAACCTCGTCGAAGACCCAGGGATCATTCGGGATCACGTCACCGAATCCGTAAGCTTCGGGGTCCATCCCTATTCGGGCTGCGGCAAGGAACCTGGGCACGAAGTTCCTGGTTTCCCGGGGCAGTTGCTGAAGGATCTCGAGGAAAAGCCCGTCGTGGCCTTCCTGATCCGGCCCGTATCTCCGGAGAATCCTCCCCAAGCGGCCCGGGCCTCCGTTGTACGCGGCCAAAGCCAAAAACCAGGAATCGAAACGGTCGTAGAGCTGGGACAAATAGGCCAGGGCAAGGGGTGTGGATCGGTAGGGATCCCGCCTCTCGTCCACCAGCCCATCGACGTGGAGGCCAAACCCTCTTGCTGTAGGGGGCATGAATTGCCAGAGCCCCGCCGCCCCCACCCAACTCACGGCCCGGGGGTTGTACCAACTCTCCACCACGGGGAGAAAAGCCAAACTCGCCGGGAGGCCCTGGGCTTTCAGTTCCTCCGATACCAACTCTTCGAACTGGCCTTTTCGTTCCAGGGAGACCCGGTACAACTTTGCCTCCCTACCTCGGAAGGACTCGACCCACTCCTCCACCCTTTCGTCCATCCCGGGGGCCGCGGCCCAGGGAGAGTCCAGGATAGGGTCAGCCGAGAGGGACTCGGTCGTGGGTATCGAAGACGATGGATTCCCATGGGCTTCTGAAACGGGAGGGTCCACCGGGGCCACGTCGGGAGCTCCAGCCCCCGGCAGGTTGGCCGGGGCAGGCGCAGGGCCGCCTTCAGGGGCCGTGGTCGCCAGGGAACTACACCCATTGAGAATGCCCAGCATGGCGAGCACCAGGACTCGGTCCCTCAGCCGGACCCAAAGGCCCTTTCCGGCACCCGGGAATTCCGAATCAGACCTCACGGGGTAGTCACGCTCACGCCTGGGCACCTCCCTAAAGGGTGTAGTTGGGGGCTTCTCGGGTGATGGTCACATCATGGGGATGGGACTCACGCAGCCCTCCTGACGTGATCTTGAAGAATCGGGCCTTCTCCCTGAGTTCTTTCAAATCGGCGGCGCCACAATACCCCATCCCGCTGCGGATCCCCCCGATCAGCTGGAAGATGGTGTCGGAGATTGGGCCCTTGTATGGGACCCTGGCCTCGATTCCCTCCGGCACCAACTTGTTCGCGCCGACATCCGGATCCTGAAAATACCGATCGGCAGAACCCTCTTCCATGGCGGAAAGGGACCCCATCCCTCGCACGACCTTGAACCTCCGCCCCTCCAGCAGGAAGGTCTCGCCAGGGGATTCGTCGGTCCCGGCAAACATGGACCCCATCATCACTGAGTGGGCTCCTGCAGCCAGCGCTTTGACGATATCTCCCGAATACCGGATTCCCCCGTCGGCGATCACGGGGATCTGCCCCTCAACACCCCTTACCGCTTCCTGAATCGCCGTGAACTGAGGGACCCCCACTCCGGTTACCACCCGGGTGGTACAGATGGAGCCAGGCCCCACACCAACTTTCACCGCATCTGCCCCCCGGTCCCGAACCGCCTTCGCCCCCTCGGCGGTGGCGACGTTCCCCGCGATGAGTTGGGCTTCGGGAAACGCCTCCCGAACCCTGGCAACAGCCCGGAGCACCCCTTCGGAGTGGCCATGGGCGGTGTCGATCACCAGAACATCGACGCCGGCTTTGATGAGAGCTTCAGCCCGGGCCAGATCGGCCCTGGCCGCACCCACCGCCGCACCCACTCTAAGGCGCCCGTGTTCGTCTTTGCAGGCATCCGGGAATTTACGGCGTTTGAAGATGTCTTTGACGGTGATGAGGCCCGTCAGGTTCCCCTCGTCGTCCACTACCGGGAGCTTTTCGATCCTGTGCTGGTGAAGGAGACGTTCCGCTTCCTCGAGGGTCGTCCCCACGGGCACCGTTACCAACCCATTGGCGGTCATGACATCCCGAATCGGTTGATCCAACTCGGTTTCGAACTGAAGGTCCCGGTTCGTTACGATCCCGACCAGTTTCCCACCGTTTTCCACAATGGGAACGCCCGAAATGTGGTATTGGGCCATGAGGGCGTGGGCTTGCCGAAGGGTTTGATCGGGGCCCAGCGTTATGGGGTTCAGGATCATCCCGCTCTCGGACCGCTTCACCCTGTCCACCTCCGACACCTGCCGGTCGACGGACATGTTCTTGTGTATGATCCCGATCCCGCCCTCCCGAGCCATGGCGATGCCCATCTGGGACTCGGTCACGGTATCCATGGCGGCAGCGAGCAGCGGTACCTGAATGGGAATTCCGGAGGACAGGAGAGAGGCCACCGACGTTTCACTTGGGTGCACCACGGAATGACCAGGAACCAAGAGGATATCATCGAAGGTCAGGCCTTCTCCCAGAATCTGATCGTTCATACCCACTGCCTCGGCCATGGTCGTTCTCCCAGCTTGTTCAGGGTTCTCGTGCATTCCACCTAAAGTAATCGCCCGCTGTCACTGGGCACTCCAGAAGAGTGCCTCGACGAGCGGGCGGGAAGCCTTCCAAATCGCTCCTCAAACCGTTTCATGGGCCATCATATTCAAGCCTGCCGAACGGTGTCAACCCGAGCTATCGGTGTTTGAAGAAGGTTTCGGTTGAGGTTTGGGGTCCTTCCCCTCCCCTGAGCCATTCACATCCCCGAGGAGTTCCTTCCCCATGTTTGCGACATTGGAAAGGACTTTGTCCGCAGCAGAGATCAACTGGAAGGCCTCCCGAAGGCTGGCGGGGCTCACCGTTCGTTTCCGAAGCTGATCTTCCAGCTTTTCCGCGAAGCTCTGAAGGCCGCTGGTCTCCGCGGTGAGATCCGAGGCATACTTCGACTCGAGGAATTCCAGAAAGTCCAACACCTGATATACCTGATCTTCCGGAAGGCTCTCCAACTTCCGAAGAATCCGGGTCCTGAGGACGTCATGCATAGGTCCAACTCCTTCAACCGGCGAAAAGGGGTCGTCGATAACGATAACATCCCCTACGGATTTCGGGAGAGAGTGATGTCAGGGATCCCCCGGAACTCCTGGGTTCCGGCCCCCTCCTCCGGGAGAAAACCAACTCGATGATCCTCACTCTCGTTCTCAATGATCCGAAACTCTTGCTCCCAGGGCTTCACAGGAGAGAAGCTTATGGGGAACGCCACCGGAAATACCGCTCAGCCCGAAGGACCACTCTTTGGAAAAGACCAAACCCCCAGAGATCGGCGCCGGCCCCAAGGAGGCCCATTCCTGGAAACCCCTGGCACTCTCTACCGGTGCCTGCGCCTTGTTTGGCATTCTCGGGGTGTCATTCTCAGGATTCCAGGGGTCACCGCCGCCCTCCGTCGTCTTCTTTTCCCTGGCGTACCTGGCAGGCGGCTGGGAAGCCACCCTGGAGGCCCTCAGGGCCCTGAAAAAGGTGACCCTGGAGGTCGACCTCCTCATGGTCGTTGCGGCCGCAGGAGCGGCGATTCTCGACCATTGGGCCGAGGGTGCCGTCCTCCTCTTCCTCTTCTCTCTGGGCAACACACTGGAGACCTTCGCTTTCGGCCGGACCCGACGGTCGATTCAGGCCCTGGTGGACCTCAGCCCGGCATCGGCCTCGAAGCTGGACGGAGACGCGGAAGTCGAGATCGGAATCGAGAATCTCTCCCCCGGAGATCTCATTCGCGTCCGTCCAGGGGAGCGAATCCCTCTGGACGGGATGGTGGTGGCCGGGGAATCTCCGGTGAACGAATCAACCCTTACCGGCGAAGCCATCCCACTAAGGAAAAAGGTGGGGGATGAAGTGTTCGCAGGAACCCTCAACGGATCGGGTACCCTGGATCTGGAGGTCACGCGCCTTGCTGAGGATACGACCCTGGCTCGGGTCATTCGTCTGGTGGAGGAAGCCCGGGAGGCCCGGGCTCCAGCCCAGGGCTGGATCGAGAGCCTGGAGGGGCGATACGCGGGGGTGGTCCTTCTCGGTGCGTTATTGGCGGTTGTGATCCCCATGGTCCTCCTCGATTGGAGCTTCGACGAGGCATTCTATCGGGCCATGACCCTTCTCGTTGTGGCCTCCCCCTGCGCGCTGGTCATCTCCATTCCGGCGACGATTGTATCAGCGGTTTCGAACGGGGCCCGGAACGGAATCCTCTTCAAAGGGGGGGCCCATCTCGATGCTCTGGCCGGAATCAAAGTGGCTGCGTTCGATAAGACCGGAACACTGACGATGGGCAGACCGGAGGTAGACGGGTTTTTTCATCTCCTCCGTGGAGATGAGCCGGGGGAGGTTCTGGTGAACCCCGCCGTCTCCGCTGTGATGATCCGCCTTCCCTCCAGGGTGTGTCCCGTCGTGGATCCGGAAGACGGCCCACGGGGCCACTGCCCTGGTCTCTCCCCGGAAGACGAAGATTTTCTTCGGCTGGTGGCGGGCCTGGAATCCCGGAGCGAGCACCATGTGGCTCAGGCCGTTCTCAGGGCGGTGGAGGCCATGGGGCTCACCGTCCCCGAGCCCAGGAGCTTCGCTTCCTTTCCCGGCGAGGGCATCGAGGGATCGGTGGAAGGAATCCACTTGGTGGTTGGCCGCAGGGAGTGGGTAGAGGAGCAAGTGGGGAGCCCCGTCCCCGAAATCCTCTCCCGGTGGACGGAGAGTGGCGGCAGGGAGACATCCTCCCCCGTCTACGTTGCCGCCGATGGGGCCCACGCCGGTACACTCGTAATTGCCGACCAACCCCGGCCCGGGGTCAGAGAGGCCCTGGACTCCCTCCGTGGAATGGGCGTAGAGAAGATCGTCATGATCACCGGGGACCACTCCCGGACAGCCCAAGCTGTGTCGGACCTCGTCGGGACGGATCGGGTCCACGCCAAGCTTCTACCTGAGGAGAAATCCTCTGTCCTGAAGAGTCTGCGGGAAGAATTCGGACCGGTGGCAATGGTCGGGGATGGAGTCAATGATGCCCCTGCCCTGGCAGCTGCCGATGTTGGAATCGCCCTGGGGGCTGCCGGGACGGACGTAGCCCTGGAAACCGCTGATGTCGTAGTGATGGGTGACGATCTGGATGGGATTCCCTACGCCAGGGAGCTCAGCCTGAGGGCCCGCCGAGTGGTCATCCAGAACCTGGTGTTTTCCTCCGCCGTCATTTTGATCCTTGTAGTTCTGGCCCTTCGGGGTTCCATCAGCCTACCGGCAGGGGTGGTGGGCCATGAAGGAAGCACCATTGTCGTCATTGCAAACGGCCTACGGCTCCTCCGGGGCCAAAAGAAGAGTTTCCAACCGCGGGGCGCTCAGGATGCGTCTGAAGGCGGCAGCGGTTGAGGTTGCCAGAGCGGCGACCGCTGAGTGCCCGGCTTTTAGGGCCTTGCCCGGAATGTAGAGCTTGAACCTGAACTCGGTGTCGGAGTCGGCAGGGTCCCCGGTGAGATCCGGTAACCGGTACCGTAGGGTCAGTGGGGTCCGATACTCTCGTGGAAGGGTCTCTCCGGCCACTTCGGCCAGGAGGGCCAGGACCGCCCTTGGGTCCCTCACATCCGACAGAGCCGGCCCATCCACCACGAGGGCGAGGTTCCCCTTCAACCCCCGACTTGTCTCGTCCAGGAACACGTCGAGACTCACCCAATCGGGAACCTCGGCGGAATGGAAGAAGAGGTAGGCACTCCGGGACGAATCCCCAGCCCATCGGCCCTCGAATTCGTAGCTCGTGGTTTTCTGGAGACCGGAGAGTTCCCAACCGTCGGCCTCCAGCCCCTCCCGGACCGCATCCAGGAGAGGCTCCAATGTAAGAATCGCCCCTGAATCAGTCATGTTTATTAAGAATCAATATTGACAAGACCCAGCTCCCAAATAGCTTTGGAGGTCGCCCAGATGTAGCTAACCCCACACCCTGGAGTCCTTTAGTTCGTATGGAGACCTCCGCCGAAGCAGCAAACCTCAGGCTCAGGGACGCCCTCGAGGCCACTGGCCATCGCTATACCGAACAGCGTGCAGCAGTGTATCGGTTTCTTTCCGGTGTCACCAGCCACCCCAACGCCGACGAGGTCTTCCAGCGAGTCAGGACCCAGGTTCCGGGCATCTCTCTGGCGACGGTCTACAAAAGCCTGGAAACATTGGTCAATTGTGGGCTTGCCGCCAAGCTGACCTACAGCGATGGATCAGCCCGCTATGATGCCAAGATGGAACCTCATCACCATGCCCGCTGTGTCTCCTGCGGGGAGGTCTTCGACGTACCCGGTGTCCTGACCGAGGAGGACCTCGAGGTCCTTTCCGAGGGGTTGGACGGATTCTCCGTCCTAGGCTATCGTTTGGAGTTGACGGGGTTCTGCACGACATGCAGCCCCAAGGAGATGAAATATCCGACCGGGCCCATGAACTGATCTGAGGAAGGGTCCCGAGTCCAACAGGCGACATTCCCGGGAGCCATGGTCATCAACAAGAAACTTTTCCTCCTCGCCCCCTTTCTTCTCCTTCTGCCCGTTCTTGGTTCTTCTGCCCGGCCCTCTGCCCCACCCCCCCCGGCCGGTGAAGAAAGGGCGATCGAAAACGCCTCCTCCCTGGAATCCGAGCTGCCGATAGTCTCAGTTCCCTCCGATCCGCCTCATCCGGAGGTTCTACGGCTGCGGAGAGAGCTGGCCGGGCTTCTCACCTCCACGGGAAACCGGGAGGGAAAGTTTGCCGTCCTGGCCGTATCCCTGGATCAGCAAGACACGGTTTTGGCTATGAACCCTGATGACCTCATGGTTCCGGCCTCCAACATGAAGGTTCTCTCCACTGCCGCCGCTCTCCACTACCTGGGCCCTGATTTCCGGTACCGAACCTTCATCCTGGGAGACGGAACGCAGGAGGGCTCGGTGCTGAATGGGGATATAACGCTCTATGGAACCGGGGATCCCACTTTTTCAGAGCGCTTCTTCCCGTCCGAGACTGCGGCGATAGACTCTTTGGCGGACCAACTCCTGGACCAGGGTATCCGGGAGGTTCGAGGAAATATCGTCGTCGACGGCAGCTATTTTAGCGGGCCGGAGTTACACCCGGATTGGGATCCAGATGACTTCAACGACGAGTTTGCCGCCCCCGTTTCTGCCGTTTCTATCTCCGAGAACCTGGTGACCCTAAGAATCGAAGCTGGCGGCTGGGTTGGAGCTCAACCCTCCATCCACACCCAGCCCGAGGACGCCAATGTTCCCCTCTCCAACCTGGCTCGGACGTTTCCCGCAGGCTCCCGGCCCAGAGTTTGGCTTTTTCGCGAGACTCCGATGGATCCCATCGGAATCGAGGGGGAGATCCCGCTCGGGGGAGCGGCGGTTTGGCGGAGACTACCGGTTCCAGATCCCCTCACCTTCGCCGGCCACCAGTTGAAGATGGCCCTGGGGTTGAGGGGAATCAGCTTTCAGGGCGATGTGGTCTCGATTCGGAATCCCGATCAATCCCGTGTGTCCCGAGGTCCCGGCGCCCTTGCCCAAGGGACCGACCAGAGCGCGCCCCGGATCCTTGCGGTCCTGGAATCTCCACCCCTCCTGGACATTCTCCGGATCATCAACAAGGAAAGTCATAACCTGTTTGCGGAAACCGTGGCCAAGACCTTGGGACGAACGGTTCTGGGCTCCGGGAGTTTCCTTGGCGGAGCCGAGGCTGTGTCCAGGTTCCTCACCGATGAGGTCGGGATTGGTCCTGATGAGATCAGAATCAAGGACGGGTCCGGTCTCTCGGACCAAAACCTGGCCTCGGCTAATGTGTTCATCCGGACCCTGGAGTATATGGAACAGTCGGACTACTGGGAGTTATTCCTGGAAACCCTTCCGGAAGCAGGGACCCGGCGCGAGCTCGGAAGAATGTACCAAAGTCCGGCGGCGGGGAATCTGAGGGCGAAGACGGGCACCTTGGATGGGGTCTCGGCCCTCTCAGGGATCGTACGAACTCGCTCGGGGGAACGAATCCTGTTCAGCATTCTCTCCAACGACATCCGGTCGGAATACAGGGCCAAAAGAGCGGAAGACCTGGTGGGAATCCGCCTGGCCTCCCTCAGTCGCCCGTACTCGCACTAGGCCGTGGTCTGAGATCGGGTCGTTCTGCCGAGAGCGGAACGAAGACGCTTTCTCAACTCCTGGGTGGACATGGTGTGAAGGGTCCGTTCCGCAGTCTTCCGACTATTCCAGCGAACGTCCTCCAAGTCCACTTCTTCTCCCCCTCCGTCCGGAGCCATGACAAAACCGAATCTTCCTTTGTAGTCCTCGCCGGGCCTTTCATTCACTGAGGCAACCCAGTTCCTTCCGCCATCATCCACAAACTTCTTCATCCTTCACCTCTGCGTTCGATTCTTGGTTTTTAAGGGGCCGGTTTCGGAACTGAATTTCGGAGGAGGGTTTGGAGTCCCTCGTCGGTCATTCCAAGCACAACCCTGTTCCCTTCCCCCAGGGAGGGTACCTCAAGGAAGGCCTGCCGCGGGGGTTCGGATGAGTTCCTGGGAACCAGAATCGCTACAATCGTTCCCCATGACTCCCGCCCCACCACAACCTCCCACTCCTGGCCGAGTTCATCCCTGAAAGCCCTCACCTTATGCCTCCTGATATTCAATAACAGGACCTGCTGACCGAAGCCTTACCCGCCTTGGGCCCGGAGGTGCCTGAAGAGGCACATGGCTCCGGGAAGGATTTCCTCAAGCAAGCAATGATCGGGGCCGGGGGAGACGGTTCCTCCGAAAGAACTGCCGGACGACGAAACGAAGGCCTCCGTCCTCTTTCACCTGGGTCGGGGTTGCGCCAGTGTAGAGTTTCAGCGCCCGTCTGAACGCCGCGCCTGAAGAATACTTCAACTGCCTCGCCACGCTCTCCCCGGACCTCCCCGGCTCCTCCAGCCAATGTCCTGCATAGAAGAGCTTGGCCCAGAGGAGGAAGTGGCCAATGGACGGAAGACCAACCTCCTTGAAGCACTCGCTGAGGTGAGGCCGGGTAAGGCCTACTTCCCCTGCCAAATCCTCCGCCGACCACCTCTGGTGAATCGAATCCATTGCCAAATTGGCTGTCTTCAACTCTCGTCCGGATAGGAAGGTTCCAAGGAGCCGCGAAACCCGTGATGCAGGACTCCGGCTCAACGCCTGGGCCAGGTTCCTGGTGAGTTCATTTCCCCTCCTGTCCAGGGGAGCGAATACTAGATTTCTGATCCCGATCTTACCGAGCCGAAAGAGGGTGTGAGGATCTCCCTCCCTTTTTACCATGAGGACCAGAGCTGAGTTGGGAAAACGAGCGTTCAGGCCAACGATGGCTCTCTCCCTGGAGGGGTACGTGGGGATGGCTTCGAAAGAGACGATGATGCCCGTCGCCGGCTTCTCCCGAATCACACGGTTCAAGCCACCCCAGGATGCACTCGTGACGAGGGAATGACGGGGCTCCATACAGCCCGCCAATGCCCGCCCGAGGTCCCGATCGCCTGCCAAAACTGCCCAAAGAGCCATAGAATCTTCGAAAAAGATATACCCAAGTCCCGAAATGAGTGGGCGAACCAACCGTCGGCCGCCCAACCTTATCTCAACCCATAAACAGGCTTCGAAATTACCCGGGGCCCGCGTCCTTCAAAAGACCCGAGGAAAAACCATGAAAAAGGTCCGTCTCTTCCTGACCGCCGTGATCGCCACTTTGGCCATTGCCGCCACCGCTTGCACCTCTCCTACCGGCCCCGACCACACCCTGGGATCCGGAAACCACACGCTCGGGTCCGGAAACTAGTCCCAATCCTATCGGGTCGCCTGGGTTTCCCTCAACTGTCGGAGACCCTGGCGAACCCCGAGGATTTCCGGGGGCACCAACTGCTCGTCCTGGGCAGGGGTCGGTGGAAGTGTGTCCGGAGGGCCGCCTCCCTCCAAAGCCTCCTCGGAATCGAAGACAAGCTTGTTCAGGCTGTGTTCTTCTGCGTACTCCAAAGCCTCTCTTAACCAGCTCCGAGCCTCCTCCTCCTCTCCCAGGGCCCGGTGGGACAGCCCACGGTAGAAAAGGACCTGCCCTCGGTATACGGGAGACACCTCCTCCCACCCCTCGGAATCCAGGCGTCTCCTGAGTTCCCCGTGTTCTTTCACCCTCCCTCTCAACGCTGCAACGAACGCCAGAGCGTCCAGAGCCAGAACTCGGGCTTCCAACCCTTTGACCTGGTCGGCGACGACCGAATAGGCGTCATGTGCAGCCGACAGCTCCCCAGACTCCCTTAGGACCCCCGCCAAATCGAACAGAGCCCGGAGGCGTCCATCATGGGAGTCATAGGCCTGAACCGACAGCCACCCATGCCTGATGGCCTCCACCGGATTTCCGCTGAGTTTTTCCACCGTCATGGAGTCATGGTGCCCGATGGCGAGAGCATACCGGTTGTTCTCCTCCGTCCCAATCGCCAGGACTTCCTGTAGTGTTTCCCTGGCCTTGGGGAGATTCCCACGATCCCGATATGTATTTGCCAGTCCGTCCAGAACGGTGGCGAGCTTCCCCCGATCCTCAACCTGTTCCGCAATGCTTCTAGCCGCCCCATACCATGCCAGGGCTGTCTCCCAATCGGCCATGGTACGGAAGATCTTGCCTCGGAATCGGGCTGCATCAACCGCAGCCTCTGGGGATCCCACAAGCTTGGACAGCTCGAAGGCCAATTCGAATACCTCCTGAGCGCCGTTCAGGTGCCCTAAGCCTTCAACTGTCTTTCCCCAGGCCAGGACGGCATTGGGCAGTTCGGCGAACCCGGGTTTCTCCGCCCCCTCCAGGACCCGACTCCAGGCCACCCCTTCGGCCCCCTCACCCAACCACGATCCGATTTCTTTTCGAACACCCTGGATCTGGTGACTAAGAGACTCCTCATCGACGACGAGTTGGTCATCCACAAGGGTCCGAAGAACCCGAACCACCAGAAATCGTGCCTTGATTCTCCGGTCCAGCTCATCCTCTCTCTTCCGGCCTTCCAGATCCTTCAGGACGGCCCACCCGGAGAAGGCCTCTGGCGGCTCCCGGGACCCAAGGGCCTCTCCAGCAATCAACCGACGTTTAGGCCCCTCCACCCCGAGATCCTGGTGGAGAATTACGGAAGCGACCTCCCCTGCGAGGAACATCAACTCGTTCGTTGTTGTCGGGGAAAGGGCCGGACGGGGGGTGGGAGACTCCAGAACGAGCGACCATGAACGGGGACCGTCACTCCCCAGGGATATCAGTGAAGAACTGGCGACCCCACCCCAGAGGTCGCCAGAGTTCTGATTCCCATTGTGGAGGTCCCAAAAGGCCGGTATGCGGCTCTCCCAGGCGGATCGAAGAGGGGCGGAGGGGAAAAACCGCCGGGGCCGATCCGACCCCAGGTCCAGGAGGGTATGGGGATGGACCAGCCCCGGGCCGTACTCATCCAGCCAAACCACGGCACCCCGGTCACCTCCGACAATGCCCAGTGCCCTCCAGAGGAGTTCCAACACTCGAGCTCGCTCCGGGTCTTGACCGTGGAGCGCCACGGCTCTCCGATAACGGGCGACCCGCCGCTTTCGGTAACTTTCCAGGTAGACGATCTCGAATTGGCTCATAGATTCCGGGTGTATTCACCAGGAGGGGGGGTACTTGAAAGTTACGGGTAGTGTCTGAGAATCACAACGACCCAGGCCCAGGCCAGGAAAGGTCTTTCCTCAGGAGGAACTCGGCCGATCTGGGCCTCGTCCTCATGGCCATCATTTGGGGGATCAACTTCCCCCTTATCAAGGCTTCCCTGGAGTTTATTCCTCCCCTGGCCTTCAACGGGCTCCGATTCCCACTGGCCGCCCTCACCGTTTTTCTCATTCTCCGGCTTCAGGGCCGACTTCCCCGACCTGAAACCAAGGATTGGCCCCGGATTGTTGCGTTGGGCATCCTGGGAAATGTGGTTTACCAGGGTTTCTTTATCTTCGGAGTGAACGGCACGCTGGCCGGGAATGCCAGTATTCTTCTGGCGACAACTCCGGTCTGGACCCTGGGGCTGTCAGTCCTGCGGGGGCATGAGAAGCCCGGCATTCAAGTGTGGCTCGGGGTACTGGCGACCCTTTCGGGCATGGTACTGGTCGTTTTCGGGAGCGGCGAAGCCTTGGGTATCGGCACTTCCTCCCTCCACGGGGACCTCCTGATGATAGGGGCCGCGGTCACCTGGTCTGCCTATACGGTGGGCTCACGAGGATTGGTCCAGAAATATGGGTCCGTTCCCGTGACTGCATGGACCCTTTGGATAGGCTGCGTCGGATTGATCGCCCTGGGCATCCCCTCCCTCATGGAGCTTTCGTTCCGGACGGTGCCCGGCCTCGCTTGGGCCGGTGTAGCCTACGCCGGAATCCTGGCCATCGGACTGGCCTATATCCTCTGGTATCGGGGGGTCCATCAGATCGGGAGTATCCGTACGGCGGCCTACTCCAACCTCACACCTATCATAGCCCTGATCGTAGCCTGGACCTGGTTGGGTGAGGCGCCCGGAATCCTTCAGATCACGGGCGCAGTAGTGGTTCTGGTGGGATTGTACCTGGCCCGGTTGGGCCGGGAACGAAAGTCCGGTACAGGTACCTAGTCCGTACTGCCGGGGCCCAACTCTCCCCGGTGGAGCACCTCCGGGAACTCGTAATAAAGAACCCCATCCTTTGAGATCTCAGAACGGACCCTGAAGCCGTCATCCATGGAGACCAGGACCTTCTCGGCGGCTGGCAGGGAGAGGTTCATGTCGGAAGCCACCTCGGTCACCGTGAGTGTACCACCGCGATGAGTGGCGAGCCGAAGGACCCGCTGTTGGAGCCGCTGCATGAGGGCTTTCCGTCTTTCGTTAAGGCCCTTGAGGCCCCACCAGAAAGCTCCTGACCCTGTGGCACCGATCACACTGCCAACGCCGATGGCGGCTGCCTCGGTCTCGATGATGCCCACCACAACCATGATGGTGGCAAGGATGATCAGTCCTACACCCATGACACGCCGGAACAGTCCGCCTCGAGGAAGGGGGGGTTGGTTTTCGGAAGTGACGACGGCCGGGGGCCCACCCTTCTCGGCGGGAGGAAGGGCCTGGGGGTACATGTGCCAAGCCAATCCACAACTCGGGCAGATGACCCTATTGCGCCTGAAAAGCCAGTATCCCAAGCCCCCGAGGCCATAGGTGAAGACGCTGACACCGATGAGGAGGGCCACATGGGATGAACGCTTGAAATAGGGGATTCCGTCACCCTGATAACCGCAACGGGGGCACCGGCGAATACTCGAGTGCATCTGCTGCATACCCGCCGAGGCAGCGGAGCCGCAGGTGGGGCACCGGGTGGTTCCGGGCTCAAGAGTTTCGCCGCAAGTGGAGCAACGCATGGTGGTCGGCTCGAGGTGGAAATGTGCCTGTTTCAGGAACTCCCTACGAAATCTTCTCTCGGAAGATTCATCCCATCACTGAAGACGAACTACAAGGAGCTGCAATCCCATGGCAACCTCCGGTATTCCGCCCAGGGCTCCCCCGGCACCCAACGTAAGGCCGCCGGCGGGTGGACTAATGATGAGATAGTTAGGGGAAGAAGACCAGAGGGTCCCGGTAAAGATCTCCGATCCCCCTCCGAAATCCACCGCTTCCAGGGGATAGGATCCATTGGTCAGGGCGAGGGCGGACCGGAGGTTCACCCCATCTACCCTGAGTTCAGGGCGCACTGGAACGCCGGTTCCATCCAGGAAAAGGGAGCCCGCCCAGTCCGCCACCAGCTCCGGCCAGCTAATCCCCACTGCCTCTGAGAGGTTGTCGGTACCCCACCGCCGTGAGGAGACGAGTACTCGGAGTAGATCCTCTCGGCCTCCCCGTCCGAGCACCTGCTTCAGGAGGAGCCAGCCCGCTCCTCGTTCGGCCAGGGTTCCGGGAGGAAGAGACGCCAACGGGCTGACCTGGCTGGGATTCTCCAGGTATCGCTTGGCTCTGATATAGTTCCCGGACTGATACTGGCGGGCCTTCGAGGTCAGATAGGCACCATCGAAGGCACCGGCCACCAAATCCTCAGCCATCTGGGCGAGGGCTTCGGAAAGCCAGAGTGCCTCAGATGAGCCCGCTCCGCCCACCAGCATCCGCTGGTTGAAATGGACCATATGGGCGAATTCGTGGGCCAGAATAGCCGGGATGGTCGTTAGGGCGGCATACCGGCTGATTGCGGGCCCCTGACTTCCCCCGGGATCCGGAACGATGGCGTAGAATATCTCCCCGTCGTTACTGCCGGGCTTCCCGAGTTGGAGATCCCTCCCGAAGAAGAACCCTCCAACATATCCATCGGACCCTGCCTCAGTGAGGCGGTTGACCGCAGGAGTGAAGAGAACAATGACACGAGAGTTCCCGTCCAGATCCGATTCCTGCCCGTACGCAGCGACGATGGTGGGGTATACGGGGTCATCGAACTCTCTGGCCAGAGCGGCCAGGTCCGGGTCGGAGAACCCCCCCCCAGGAGCCTTTTCATCAACAAAAACCAGGGCATGATCCGAGACGTACCTGACGCTGGCCCTCACCTTTTCGAAGTTGCCTTCGGCATCCAGGACATTGAACTCCCGCCGATCTCCGATCTCAGGGAGATAGGAGGGCCCAACCCCGGCCAGGAGTTCAGCGGCCGGAGAGCGTTCATCTCCGATTCCCCGGGAAGGCAGCTCATCCTCCCAGCCTCTGAGCTTGACGCTCCAGAGTTCCTGGGCTCTGAGGTTGGCCTCCAGGTCCGGGCCAGGAACCCATTCTCCGGGCACGGGCGGTGGCATGACCTCGGAGTAAATCGACGGGTCCGGCGCCCCTTGCCATACCGCCGGCGTGGCCGAGGAAAAACCAGGGGACGATCCGTCTGCCGTAAGGCCCACCAGGGAGAACGGGTGCTC
>CAYOVN010000034.1:0-26246 GCA_964407425.1 uncultured Gemmatimonadaceae bacterium | reverse complement strand
GTGAAGAGGTGGACACCCGCCTCAAGGGCATCATAAAGAGCATCCACACTCAGTGCATGGAGGCTTCAGCTGCTTATGGGAAGCCCGGAAACTACATCCATGGCGCCAACATCGCCGGCTTCCTGAAGGTTGCCGACTCCATGTTGGATCAGGGAGTAGTCTGAGTCTGATCGATAATCCTGGCGTTGGGTAAAAACGCGCTTGGGGGACCACATGGGGGCGCGCTCCGGCGCGCCCCCATGTTATTTTTTGTCCAAATTCGACGGGGCGGGTTCTTGACGTCCCTTCCCAGGTAAGAACAGGAGCATCATGGCCGTCCCAAACCGCCCCGATTTTATTGAAGGAAAGAGTGGTCGCGCAGGAAGCCTTCAGGACCTCATGCGCTTCAGGGTCCAGAACATCTTGTTCGTCTCCAGCCTTTACGAGTCCTTCATCATGTCGGAGGACGGCCAGCTGAATGAGCTGATCCTCACCAAGTTCCTGGATTTGAATCTGAGTCAGGCGCCGAACCTCACCCGGGTATCAAGCGGGGCGGAGGCACTGAAGCTGGCCAGAGGACAGCACTTCGACGTCATCATCACATCCCTCCAGCTCGGGGACATGAACGCGGTGCAATTGGCCCAGGACGTGAGGAGTTCCGGCCTGGACCTCCCGGTCCTGGTATTGGCCTATGACCACCGGGAACTGAAGGATTTCGAGAGTCGGCATGGATTCTCAGAGTTGGATGAGGTGTTTATCTGGCAGGGGGATGCCCGGGTTCTTCTGGCAATGGTGAAGCTCTGGGAGGATCGGGTGAACGTGCAGTTCGACTCAAGCCTGGGAGTCCCCGTTCTCCTGGTGGTGGAGGACAGTGTCCGGTTCTACTCCTCCTTCCTTCCCGTGATCTATTCAGAAGTGATGAAGCTCTCCCAGAGCATTTTTTCTGAGGGCGTGAACCTCTACCAACGACTTCTCCGAATGAGGGCCAGGCCGAAGATCCTGCTGGCCACGACATTCGACGAAGCATGGGAACTATTCAACGCCTTCCCGAAAAACGTCATGGGAGTCATCTCCGACGTCCAATTCCCTCTTGAGGCCGGAGAAGAGAGTTCTGCATCGGCAGGGATCGAACTTGCCCAGCGTATCAAGAAAACCAGGCCTGACCTTCCGATTCTCCTCCAATCCAGCAACCCCAAATTCAGGGAATCGGCGGAGGAGGTGGCGTCCGGTTTTGTTCTCAAGGGCTCTCCGGAGATGCTGGATGAGATCCGTCAGTACCTCACAGACCACTCGTTCTTTGGGGATTTTGTTTTTCGGGTGGAGGATCATGGCGAAGAAGTGGATCGAGCCGGGGACCTTCGATCCCTCCTGGAGAAACTTGAGAGCGTCCCGATTGAAAGCATCGGATACCATGGGGAGAAACACGATTTTTCCAGCTGGCTCCGGGCCCGTGGGGAGTTTGCCTTGGCCTACCGCTTACGGCCGAGGCAAGTTTCGGACTACGACTCAATCGAGGACCTGAGGGAAGATCTGATTCGATCGATCGGAGCTTACCGGAGGGAGCAGAGCCGAAGCACCGTAGCGGATTATGATCCCGAAGTCCTTTCCTATGCCGGCGGGATCATGAGGATCGGCGGAGGGTCTATCGGTGGGAAGGGCAGGGGGCTGGCCTTCGCCACCAGGTTGGTGGACCGGTTCGGACTGGAGGATCGTTTTCCGGGCGTTCGCCTCTTTGTTCCCCCGGCGGTCATTCTGGGCACCGACGTATTTAATGAGTTCCTGGATGCCAATGGCCTCCGATCCCTCTCCCTCCGATCAGAGGATGAGGGTGAGATGATGCGGCGGTTTGCCGAGGCGCGGTTCCCCTGGGGGGCAAGGCAGCAGTTGGCGTCATTTCTATTTGCCAGCGCGCACCCACTGGCCGTCCGATCCTCCAGCCTTCTGGAAGACTCTCCTTACCAGCCCTTCGCCGGCATCTTCGAAACCCTGATGCTTCCCAACGACCACCCGGACCCGGCAGTCCGGCTGGAGTCGTTGATCCAGGCGATCAAGGCGGTTTACGCCTCGACCTTCTCCCGGCATAGCAAGACCTTCCTCGAGGCCACCCCGTATCGGTTGGAAGAGGAGGCCATGGCGGTCATCGTCCAGCAGCTCGTCGGGAAGGAGCGGGAAGGTCTTTTTTTCCCGGACCTTGCCGGGGTCGCCAGATCCTTCAACTACTACCCCACGGCCCCCATGACTGCGGCTGACGGGATCGCCGCCGTGGCCCTTGGGTTGGGCAAAACGGTTGTAGAGGGATCACCCTGCTTCCGATTCTGTCCGTCCTTTCCCCGGCACAACGTGGAGTTCTCAACCGTGGAGGACATGGTTGACAACTCCCAGCGTGAGTTTTGGGCTCTACCGCTGGCGGGCAGTGACCGTGTGCCGGAGAAGCCCGAAGACGGGGAGTTGGTGAAGGCTTCCCTGGACCTTGCCGAGAAACACGGAGTCCTGAAATGGGTCGGCTCCACTTTCTCACCAGAAAACAACGTTGTTTACGATGGACTCTCCCGGAACGGGATCCGCCTGGTCAGTATGGCCCCCATTCTGAAGCTCGACATGTTCCCCCTGGCCGAAATCCTGGAGGAACTCCTTGCGGTCGGAGCCGCGGGCACCAGCTCGCCGGTGGAAATCGAGTTTGCCGTGAACCTGGATACTCCCCCCGGGGAGCCGAAGGAATTTGCCTTCCTCCAACTCCGGCCCCTTTCGTCGAACCGTGAACTGGACGCCATCGAGATGGAGGAGGTCCCCAAGTCGGAGCTGATTTGTGAGAGCCCTGCTGTCCTGGGGCATGGACACCTGGATGAGATTCTCGACCTGGTGGTGGTAGACAAGAACCGGTTCGAGCGGGCCAAGAGCCAGGATTGCGCTCTAGCAGTTGCTCAGTTCAATACGCGCCTTACCCAGGAGGGCCGTCCATACATTCTGGTCGGGGTGGGCCGCTGGGGATCGACCCATTCATGGTTGGGGATTCCCGTTCGGTGGGCGGATATCTCAGGTGCCCAGGTCATCATCGAGGCCGGTTTTAAAGATTTCCGGGTCACGCCCTCCCAGGGTACCCACTTCTTCCAGAATTTGACCTCCCTGAACATCGGGTATTTCACCATCAACCAGGAGATGGGAGAGGGCTTTGTCGACTGGGACTGGCTCGCCGAAGTGGAGGCAGTCGATGAGATTGGCCCGGTGCGCCATATTCGCTTCGACAGCCCGGCTCTGGTCACCATGAATGGCACCACCCAGCACGGAGTCATCCGAAAACCGGGGGTCTAACGGGTACTATGCCCGAACTTCCGGAAAGCCTGAACCCAGGGGGAGTGGAAGGAGACTCGTCGAGGGGACTAGTCGAAGCCCCCCTCCAGGTGGTTTTCGAAGACCTGGGCGACCTGATTTACGATAAGAGCCGCCGGCCCCGATATGTTCACCACCCCGGCCACCACGAGATCGTGCTCGGGGACAAGGATAAGGAGGGTCGTTCCCCCGACAGACCCCCCGGAATGTCCGAGCGTGACGTCTCCATCCTCCTGGTACCCGGTCCTCCACCCGATACCGTAGTCGGTGGACTCCCCGTTCCGGAGGTTCTGAGGTGCCTGAATCACCTCGAGGGTTCCCGCCTTCAGAAATCCAGGACCCATGTGGGACTGGCCGAATCGGATCAGATCCTCCGGGGTCGAGAGGAAACCTCCCCCGGCCCATTTGTAGCTGTTGTCCACATACGGAGCATTGACGATGGCCCCGCCCGCCCCCGCCTCATAAAACTCGGTACGGTGGACAACGATGGAGTCGTTATGGTCGGGCACGGTGTGACGGAGCCCGAGAGGTTCGAAAACCTCATCCCGCATGAAACCCAGAAAACCCTCGCCCGAGGCTGATTCCAGCACCGCGCTGAGAAGGTTCCAGCCGTAACTGGAGTAGGAGTAAGCCGTTTCGGGTTCGAAGATGAGGGTGTCTGCGGAGAAGATCTCCAGGCCCGACTCAACGGTGGGGTAGTAGGCGGAAGAGAGCATTTCCGCCCCCCGGTAGTGGCGGATGCCGGCGATGTGCCCCCCGAGTTGCCGTGTGGAAATGGGCCACCTCTTCTCGGGAAAATCCGGCACATAGGTCTGAACCGGGGCGTCCAGGTCCAGGAGGCCCCGCTCTACCAGGAGCCCCAGAGCCGAGGCGGTCATGGTTTTGGAGACACTCCCGATGCGGAACTTGGTGAGAGTCGTGACGGGGACCCCCAACTCAATGTTGGCCCAACCGAATCCCTCCGACCATACAATCTCCCCTCCGATTCCTACGGCTACCGAGGCCCCGGGAACCCCCTGGGCCTCCATGATCTCCCGAATCAGATCCCTGGATCTTTCGATGGCGCTAGTGAAGTCATCGCCGACATGAGCTTCCGCCAACTCCAGCGCTTGGGCTCTGAGTTGGACCGTCCCGGGAACGAGTGAACCTGCCGCAATTCCGATGGAGAGGAAAAGGCGTAACGTCAGTCGGTTGCCGGCTTTTTCGGAGATCTTACCCATCGATTCACTTTCCGTTGGGGTAGCATGGGACCCAAGGTGGAGGAGATTCCTCATTAGCTTTCCCCACACCACTCGCGGGCATTCTGAAAAATTTTCAACCAGGGTGAAGCCGTTGTTGTCCCCTTCCAATCCTTCGGAGTCCATCCCCACTGCCAGGTGAGGAAAGAACGCTCAGGATGGGGCATGATGGCCAGGTGTCTCCCGTCAACGGAGGTCAGAGCCGCGATGCCGTGGGGTGATCCGTTAGGGTTCATGGGGTACCGTGTCGTGGGCTCGCCCTCGTCATCCACGTACCGGACCGGAGCCAAGCCCTGAGCCAGAACCTTTTCCCTGATCTCAGGTTCGGGGAAATAGGCTCGGCCTTCTCCATGGGCCACCCAGATTCCCAGCTGAGCTCCTTCCATCCCTTTCAACATGATCGCGGGACTCTCCATGACCTGGACGGTAGCGAACCTGGACTCGAATCGGCCGGACGAATTCTGGATGAAGCGCGGCTGTGCCTGGGTTTTGATGCCGGCCCAGGGGACCCATCCCAACAGGGCCGATAGCTGACACCCGTTGCAAATGCCCAGGCTGAAGGTGTCGTCCCGGTCCTGGAACATCTGGAACTGCTCCAGGAGCTTTTCATTGAAACGGATTACACCGGACCAGCCCTTGGCCGAGTCGAGGACGTCGGCGTAGGCGAATCCCCCGGGGAAGCCCAGACCCTGGAAATCGTCCAGTCGAATTCGGTCGGCCAGGAGATCGGACATGGAGATATCCCAGGCCTCGAAGCCGGCCATGTGGAAAGCCGAACTCATCTCCCGGTCGGAATTCGTACCCTCCTCCCGGACAACCGCCACCTTCGGTTTGGCGGTTCGTGACAGGATCTCGGGTGGGGTGTAGCCCCTCTCGAAGGGCACCCTGATCTCGGGACCGGTTCTGGCCCTGAGACCCTCCCTTTCCTCATCCACCCGATCAGGGTCAGCCTGAAGGCGATCGAGCTGGTAGCTGGTTTCTTCCCAGAGGTCCCGAAGTTCGGGCATGTCCTCATCCAACACCATCTCGCCACCGACGGACACCCTGACTCTGGGTTCGGCCAGTGTTCTCCCGATGGCCGAGCAGGGAACGCCCACCGCCCAGAAGGCTTCCAGAATGCGGTCACCCTCCTCCACCGGAGCTTCAAAGACCAGTCCCAGTTCTTCAGAAAAAAGCACCGACAGGGGGGCTGCCGGGTGGAGGGGATCCGAGCTGGATCCGATGCCCTCAAGTTTCACCTCGACGCCGCAGTTCCCCGAGAACGCCATCTCGAGGAGGGTCGTGATGAGTCCACCATCACTCCGATCATGACCAGCGGTGAGCACGCCCCTCTCGATGAGTGACTGGACGGTCTCGAAAGCCCCCTTGAGGAGGGTCGCGTCTTCCAGATCTGGTGCCCGATCTCCGATCTGCCCGAATACGTGGGCCAGGGCAGACCCACCGAGGCGGTTTCGGGCGCCGCCCAGATCGACAAAGAAGATTTGCCCTCTTTCGGGAAGCTTCAGGTCCGGGGTGAGCGTCTTGGTGACATCCGGGCAGGTGACGTAGGCGGAGACCACGAGGGATCCCGGGGCCTTAACGGTCTCCTCGCCGCCATCCTGAGTCGGAGCCAGAGCCGCCATGGAGAGGGAGTCCTTCCCACCGTCCACAGCGATCCCGAGCTCCTCCATGACCTGGGCCATGGCGGCTGCGGCATCGTGGAGGGCAGCTCCTTCTCCGTGGAGCTTCGCTGCCCACATCCAGTTCCCGGAGCATTTCACGTCTCCGAGGGCGCTGACCCGGGCCCAAACCAGATTGGTCAGGGCCTCACCCACCGTCATGCGGGCCATGGAAAGGGGATCCAGAAGTCCCTTTATGGGTTGTTCTCCGATGGCCGTGGCAGCGCCGGTGACCCCGAAATGACTCTGGGCGATGACGGCGACGTCGGCTACGGTCAACTGGAGGGGACCGGCGCACTGTTGCCGGGCGACCAGACCGGTCACGCATCGATCCACTTTATTAGTCAGGAACCGCTTGGATCCTACCGAGAGGAGCTTCAGGACCCGATCCAACGCACCACGAATCGAAAGGTCGGGGGGGGTGGTGAGGGGCTCGGTTTGAGGTTGGACCCGTTCGAGCTCAAAGGTTTTTTGGGGCATGTCTCCGAGGACGTGGTCCAGCTCCATCTCGACGGGTTTGGACCCGTCGTTCTCGTCATGGAGAACGATTCGACCATCCCCCGTCACAATCCCGACGAAGGCGACGGGCACCTTTTCCCGATCGCACAGTGCCTGGAATTGCCCCCGGTGTTCGGGCCTCAGAAGCAGAGCGTCCTGTTCCTGATACTCGGCTCCCCAGATTTCCATGACGGAGAGGGTATCGTCTCCCACTGGTATGGACCGGACTTCGATTTGAGCGCCGGCGGGCTCCACCAGTTCCTTCAGAACGTTGCAGTTGCCTCCGGCCCCCTGGTCGTGGATGCTTACGATGGGGTTCTCTTCCCCCATCTCAACACAAGCCCGGATGACCCGGTTGACCTTCTGGGCCATCTCTGCGTCGCCCCGCTGGACGGCGTTGAAGTCCAGTTCCTCTACATTCTCGCCCTGGACCATACTCGAGGCAGCTCCGCCCCCCATCCCGATCCGGTAGGCGGGCCCTCCCAATTTGACCGCCAGCATCCCTACCTCGGGGGAGCCTTTTTCCCGGTGCCCCGCGTCCATCTGGCCGATGCCACCTGAAAACATGATGGGCTTGATCCACTCCCGCCGTTCCCCATTGGGGATCCTGAGGCCGAAGGATCGTGTGTACCCCTGAATGACCGGCTCACCGAATTTGTTCCCGTAGTCTGAAGCCCCGTTGGAGGCTTCAATTTCGATATCCAGGGGGGAGGCGAGGTTCGGGGGGTAAAGGAAAGAACTGTCCTCCCAGGGAAGGGGATACCCAGGGATCTGAAGATTCCCAACGCAATATGCAGCGGTTCCGGCGACAACCAGGCTCCCTCTACCTGTGGCGTGGGTATCCCGGATCCTGCCTCCCGTGCCCGTTTCCGCACCGGGGAAGGGCGCCACTCCGGATGGGAAATTGTGGGTTTCCGCCGTGAACAGGATGTCGTATTCGGGCTCCGAAATCCCCATGGGGGAGGGGAAACCGATCTTTTTCGGGAAAAGGGTTTGAATCGGATAACCTCGAATGGTGCTGGAGTTGTCCTTGAAGGCGATAACGCTGTTGGAGGGATGGGCGTCCAGCGGCCTTTGGACCAAAGAGAGGAGATCGTCCGGCATCTCCTGCCCATCGATGATGAGCTTACCTTTGAAGAACCAATGCCTGCTGTGTTCGCTGTTGGACTGAGCGATGTCGAAAGCTTCCACCGAGGTGGGGTTCCTGCCGATTCGGTTGACGAATAGATCCGTGTAGTAGTCCAGATCCCACGAATCGAAGGCCAGGCCAAGGTCCCGGTTCACCTGTTCCAAGGCTGCTCGCCCCTCTTCCATGACCGGAATGGTGAATACGGACTCTGGGACCATTCCCGTTTCAAAGGACGATAGGGGCTCGACGTACCGGGTTTCCGTCATCCGGTCGTGGACCAGTGAGAGGAAGGCGTCGGCCTCCGACGGGCTGAGGGGAGAATCCCGGTCCACCAGGAACCTCCTCGACCGCTCGATCCTCTCCACCTTACCCAGACCACAAGCCCGGCAGATACTGACGGCATTGGTCGACCAGGCCGTGGTGAAGTTCATCCGGGGCCCCACCTCAAGAACCGGCTCTCCCTCGGAGAAGAAGCTTTGGTCCCCGAAGCCTTCCGGATGGAAGGTCTCGGCCAGAAGCCACCGGAGGGTCTCCATCTCTCCGGCCGTAAGGGGGCCGGAGGTTTTGATGTTATAGCAGGCCTCGGTTCGGATACCCCGAAGGGGGGATCCCATCAGACCCGTGGTTCGGGTGACCAGTTGCTGGGTCCGAGATGGGGAGAGGCCAGGAGTTCTGAATAGATGAAGGAGGCTCATTCTTTGCCGGTCTGAGGTTCGGGTTGGACGGCGCATTCAGGAGATTTGAACCCAAGATACTCAACTCGACCCCGGGAGGCTCCCCCCCCGGCATTTAGGGCTGGCATTTCAGCCAGGACATTGGGAGATCTCCCCGGATCGGCGACCCTGTAAAGGAAACGAGCCCCCGAAGAGGGCCCGCTCTTTGTCCTACACTGACCAGGACCCCCCTCAGGTCAGGAGTTTCCGCTCCTTCGCTTGTTTCTCCAGCTCGTCCTGGAAATCGGGATGGGCGATCTTGATGAGGGCCTCGGCTCGTTCCCTGAGGTTTTTCCCGAAGATATTGGCTATCCCGAACTCCGTAACCACGTAGTGCACGTCAGCCCGGCTGGTGACAACGCCGGCACCTGGTTTGAGCATGGCCACGATCCTGGAGATTGTGCCTCCTTTGGCCGTGGACGACACCGCGATTACCGGCTTCCCACCCTTGGATCGGGCTGCCCCTCGAATGAAGTCGACCTGACCACCGAATCCGGAGTAGATGTAGGTCCCGATGGAGTCGGAGCAGACCTGACCCGTCAGATCCACCTCCACCGCCGAATTCACGGCCAACATCTTCTCATTCTGGGAGATGATGAAGGGGTCGTTCACATAGTCCACCGGATGAGCTTCGATGAGGGGGTTGTTGTCCAGGTAGGCGTAGAGCTCATCGCTCCCAAGGGCAAAGGTGATGATGACCTTCCCCGGGTGGAGCGTCTTCTTGGCACCGGTCACCACCCCTCGCTCAATGGCCTTCATCGCCTGATCCGAGAGCATCTCCGTGTGGATTCCCAGGTCGAGGCTACCGTCAACGGATGCATAAATGGCGTCGGGAATCCCCCCGATGCCCATCTGGACGGTCATTCCCGGCTCGATGAGCTTGATGACGTTCTGACTGATGGCCAGTTCCACCTCACTGGGCGGCCCAGGCTCCAGGGTCGGCAGAGGCTCCGTTGCCTCAACGATCGAGTCCACATTCCTCACGTGCATGAAGGAGTCCCCGAGAACCCTGGGCATCCTTTCATTCACCTGTGCGATAACGTGTCTGGAGGCAGTGCAGGCGGCCCTGGAGGCTAGCGTTTCCACCCCCAAGCTCATGAAGCCGTGCTCGTCCGGAGGCGAGACGGCGATCATGGCCACGTCCACCGGAACAACCCGTTCGGAGAACAATCGAGGGATCTTGTACAGAAAAATCGGTACATAGTCCGCCCGGCCGTCATTGACGGCTTCGCGGTCTGCAGGGCCCACGAAGAGGGAATTGTGGCGGAAGTGGCCTGCCATCTCCGGGGCGGAGAGAGGATCGTCTCCCAGGAGGAGTACATGGTTGAGCTGGACGTTTTCCAGTTCGGCTCGGCGTTCAGCCAGAGCCCTGACCAGAGCTTGCGGGATTGCGGCGTTCCCACCGTAGTAGACCCGGTCACCACTTTTTATGAACCCTACCGCCTCCTCGGCGGTTCGCAGTTTTGCTTTATAATCCGCCAGCCAATTCATGGTTCACCTCCCTAACTCAGGAGGTCTTCAATACGGGTGAATGGGATTCCGAAATGCTCGCCCAACCCTTCGTTGACCATCTTGCCTTCAAAGGTGAAGACGGCCCCGGCAAGGGCGGAGTCGTCCCGCAGGGCGTCCTTGAGCCCCTTCCGGGCCAGGGCTTTTACATAAGGAAGAGCGGCGTTCGTGAGGACCCTCGAGGCCGTCCGCGGAACGTTGGCGGTCATGTTGGGCACACCGTAATGAACGACACCGTGTTGCATGAAGGTGGGCCGATCCAATGTGGTGGGCCGGGTGGTGGCAATGCAGCCTCCCTGGTCGACCGCAACGTCGATGATCACGCTCCCCGGTTTCATCTTCTCCACCATCTCTTCCGTGATGAGATGGGGGGCTCGGGCCCCGGGTCGCAGGACCGCTCCGACCACGACATCGGCGATTTCCGAGTACCGGGCGAGCCGCTCGTTGGTGGCAATGGCCGTATGAGGTCGACCAATCAAATCCCGACTCAAACTCCGGAGCTGAGACATGTCATTGTCGACCACGAGCACGTGGGCTCCGTCTCCCAAAGCGGAGCGCGCCGCGGCGAAACCCACGGTTCCTGCACCGATGATTAGAACCGTTGCAGGTGGCACACCCGGGACGTTCCCCAGGAGGATGCCCCGACCACCCTTGGTGGTCTGGAGATAGTGGGTCGCCAGAGGGATCGCCATCTGGCCGGCCATCTCGCTGAACGGATTCAACACCGGGAAGTCTCCCGTGTCATCCGTGATGACCTCATAGCCGATGAGCGTCGCCTCGAGTTCCAGGAACCGATCCACGTTCTCCCGGGGGATCACCGCCAGATGTTGGAAGGCGATGACTATGTTACCGGGCTTCAAAAGATCGAGCTCCTCCGTGGAAGGCCGACTGACTCGGCACACAAGGTCCGTCCTGTGGTAGGGCTCCTCCGGAGCATAGACGATGTTGGCGCCGGCTTCCTCAAAATCCCGGTCCGTGAAGTGAGCCGGGACGCCGGCACCGTTTTCCACGTAGACGGTGTGACCCTCGGCGGTCAGTTGTGAAACGGCGAAGGGGGAAAGCCCAACACGGTTCTCTTGCCGGTGGATCTCTTTGGGGACTCCAATGACCATGGCTCTCGCCTCCGGAATGGTCAGGTTTCACAGGCACTGGCCGGGTTGCAGAGTAGGAATCTCCGTGCCTGCGTTCTCGGTGAAATCAATAAACCCCAATGATAGCTCGAACTTGCCCATTTGCGCATCCCAGCGTCCATTGGACCAGGAAAAAGAAAATTGATCTGATCATCCCCCCAAGGTCGAGTTTCAACAATGGCACATTTCGAGACCCTCCGTCACGTTCCGACCCAAGTCAAAGCTGTGGCCGGTGTCCTGTTCGCTTTTTTGCTCCAGGCTTTGGTGCCCGGGACCCTTTCGGCTCAGGCTCCCTCAGAGGCCAGGTTTCGTATATCCTATCCGGCGTCCGCCCACGAAGGTCCTGTCACAGGCAGGGTATTTGTCATGATCTCCAGGACCGATGACCGGGAGCCACGCCTTCAGATCGGGCGGGACGGGACTCCTTTCTTTGGGCGGAACGTGGAGGCTTTGGCCCCCGGGACCATGGGCGTAGTCGATGGCACCGACTTGGGCTCACCCTTGGAAAGCCTGATGGATTTGCCGGCCGGAGACTACTTCATACAGGGGATGGTGAATGTCTACACGGAGTTCCATCGGGCCGATGGACACGTAGTGTGGATGCATGACGATCAGTGGGAGGGCCAGGCGTTTCAGCGATCCCCCGGGAACCTGTATAGCGACGTGGTCCGGGTGCACCTCGATCCGGCGGAAGGATTCGATATCGAGTTGGAGGCGAAAAACGTCATCCCTCCCATCCCCTTTCCTGAGGACACGGAGTGGGTGAAGCGGTTTCGATTCCAGAGTCCGACCCTCTCGGAGTTCTGGGGGGAACCGATCTTCATCGGCGCGACCGTTCTCCTACCCAGGGACTATGAAGGGAGCACGATTTCCTATCCGGTTCTCTACAAACAGGGACACTTCTCCAGCGGTGACCCGCTCCGTTTCAGGGAAGGGTCGGAAATCCACGAGGAGTGGATCAAGGATGATTTCCCGAGGATGATGGTGGTGACCTTCCAGCACCCCACTCCCTACTTCGACGATTCCTATGCGGTGAACTCAGTGAATGTGGGCCCCTACGGTGACGCCATAATCGAAGAGTTGATTCCCGAGATCGAGCGTCGGTTCCGTACCATTTCCGAGCCCTGGGCCCGGTGGCTGGATGGTGGTTCCACTGGGGGGTGGGAATCCCTGGCCCTTCAGCTTTTCTATCCAGACTTCTTCGGTGGAGTTTGGTCATACTGCCCGGACCCGGTGACCTTCACCAACGTGGAGGGAATCAACGCCTACGAGGACGAGAACGCCTACTACAAGGTCCGGGGATGGAGGAAGGTTCCCACGGTGAACTCCCGGGATGTTGATGGCACGATGCGAATGACCTCCCGGCAGAGGAACTACTACGAATTGGCCAAGGGCACCAAGGGAAGGAGTGGGGAGCAGTTGGACATTTGGTCGGCCGTTTACGGGCCTCTAAGTGACGACGGGTACTTCAAGCCCCTATTCGACAAAGAAACCGGTGAAATCGACTCGACCGTGGCCGGGTACTGGCGGGATAACTACGACCTCCTGGAGTACATGAAAAAGAACTGGACCTGGCTGGGGCCCAAAATCGATGGGAAAATCCATATCTACATTGGGGATATGGACACGTACCGGCTGGAGCAGGCGGTGTTCGAGATGGATGCCTGGATGAAGACGACAACGAACCCCCACTACCCGGGCTTTTTCATGTACGGAGACCGGAAGCCCCATTGCTGGAGCGGTCCGGTTTCCACAGCGGAGCGCCTGAAGGAGATGGCCATGCACGGCCTACGCTACAAGCCGGAAGGGACGACAACTCCGTGGTGGGTGTACTGAAGAAGAAGAGGGCACCACGCCCAATCTCGACGGGCTGAGATTCCCTAGCTCTGGGACCCGGCCAGTTCGTCCAAGCGTTCCTTGAGGCGAACCAGGGCTAACGTATCCGAGGCACAAGCACTCTGGAGCTTGTGCCGGAGAGTCTCGAGTTCGCCGGGGCCTTGGGAATTCCCGGAAAACAGGAGGCTGTGGAGTAGGGCTTCGGCGGACTGCCCCGCGGATTCCTCTAGAGACTCATACCCAAGGCTCGGGACCAGAGGAGGGAGCACCGACGTCAGGCTGAAGCTTCCGAGGAAATCCGGGTGATAGACGTTGTCTCGGACGATAGGAAGGAGATCCACGGTCTTGGAGGAGATGGCCATGATCTCCCGGGCCTGTTCAGGAACTGCCGCGGAGATGGCTTCGAGGCATGTCTTCTGGGCCCCTTTGTCGTAGGCGACGACAACGTCCACCCCTTCCAGGGTTTCCAATAGGGCCTGGGCCATGACGGCTCGGGAATCGTCGGGCCCCTCGGCCAACCATTCGTGGTGCTTCACGTCCCCATTCGGCAATGCGATCTGGCAGCCAAACTGGACTGGATGTTTCTGCCAGGGGCCCAGGCCGACCCAGACCGGTATGGAGAGGGGGACAGTCTGGAAATCCAGGTACGCCACCCGGCCCTTAAACGGGGCTAAAGCCCCTTCCAATCCATCCTCTACTTGCAACTCCCCCTCCAAAACGGATCGTTGCTGCCGCTGCTGGATGAGAGTGAGGGGGAAGGTTGAGGGGACGTCCTCCACTTTGGTCAAAGCCAGGGTTTCGAGTTGGGCCGATTTCTCCTTCCGTAACCCGTAGAATGTCTCTACGTGGTGCTTGGGCAGGGCAGGCCAACAGCGTCCCTTGAACGGACAACTGGTGGGCTTATCACAGTGGTCCCCCACTTCTACATCCGGAAGAGACCCGCCCAATAGGGAGATCTGTTTGGAGATAATCTCGGAGATTTGGGGGTAGAGGCCCCGGACACGTCCGGAGATGGACTCTGTTACGAATAGGTCGTCCAGTCCAGGGAACCGGCACTTCTCATTCAAGTGCATGATCTCGACCGAGTCCACATCAACCCCGGCCCGACGGAGCACAAAGGCCTGGACGGCGACCTCCCACAGATGATGCGGCCGAATGGAGGTATCGGACTTTACTTCGATGAGGGAGTGCCCCCGTCCTTTCCGGGCCAGGATGTCCACGGACACCGCGACGCCTTCCTCAAGAAAGGTGGCCTGAAAGATGGCGGGCTCTTCCCTGGCCAAAGCCATCTCGGTGGCCTCAACCCTTTCCTGAATCTTGTCTTCGGGGAAGTCGATGAGGAATCCACCCGAGAATTCAGATCGGGCCATTTCCACCACCCGTTTCTCCTCATCCTGGAGGAACTGGACGGATGGATTCTCGACCGATTCAGGGGCCTCGGCTTCGTGCGTCATCCACCACAAGAGCTTGTTACACTGGAGCCCTGCGGCGAAACCGGATTTTGATATAAAGTTAGTCACAAGATCTTAATTTAACGCAATCTGGGAGGCAGGTGGAACCCCCTCTCCCTGGTACCGTTCGGGCCCGCTTGACCCGATGGCCCCTCTGGGAACCATCGAAGCTTAGACGGTTGACACTGTCAAGGATTTCCGCGATGTTATTCCGTCGCCCATGCAACGGGTGGACAAGATTTCATGAGGGCGGGGGTCTCGTTCTTGGAGGCTGTCGCCTTTTTAGTTTGTGACCAAATGGGTCACAGTTCGCGCGGAGTAACCGCGCAAAACAAGCAGGTCGGTAAGTACGTATTAACGTGGCTCCGACTCGCACAAGCAAGGAGCGCACAGATGCGTGCTACAGGAACAGTGAAGTGGTTCAACGATCAAAAGGGATTTGGTTTCATCACGCCGGAGGACGGTAGCAAAGACTGCTTCGTCCATCACAGCGCGATTCAGGCTGAGGGTTTCAAGACCCTTCCTGAGGGAGGCCGGGTTGAGTTCGACATAGTAGAGGGAGCCAAAGGCCCCGCTGCGGAGAACGTAGTTTCGCTCTAGTCCTATCGGACTGATCGAAATGGAAAGGGCCTTCCCGAGCAATCGGGGAGGCCCTTTTTTTTCACCGGCAGGACAAAAGCGAATCCACAGGCGCCCAAAGAGACCCCCCCGCTTCCCGAAGTAAAGACCTTTCCCCGAGGCCAGACGAGCCCGTAGAATTCAACCCAAGTCCCAGCCGGTGAGGGTGGCTCCCGGCCTTATTTTTGGTGGACAGCATGGATATTCCACGAAGATCGACGATCGGGAGGAGGTCCCTGCGGGTCCTCCTGGGCATGGCTTTGGTGATAGGAATCTCCCCCTCAAGTCCTGTGAATACACAGGAGCTTGAGTCTGGGCCCACCGCCGCCAAAAACAAAATCGATCCACCGCTACTCGAAGCGTTGAGCTCCGGGGAATCTGCCCGGGCAATTATCGTGGGTCGAACCCAGTTGTTCGCCCTGGTGGGTGGTCTCGAGGCGTTCCAGGAGACCCATGCTTCTGACGATCGCCTGGTTCTGCGCGAAGAGGTAGTGGAAACCCTGCAGCAGAACGCCGCGGAGGAGCAGGCTCGAATTCTGCGGGCCATAGGGCGGACGAAGGCCGATCAGGCGCTTTGGATCCTGAATGCACTCTCCCTGGAGCTCTCACCCAAGGAAATCCGGACGGCAAGTGGCCTGGATGAGGTGCTCTATATCTATGCCGGCGGAGAAAGACTCCTTTCCCGGGGGGAGAAGGCTCCCCCCATTCTGATCCTCCCGGATACTGATCCTCCGCCGTTCTCCATTTCAGGGAAGACGATCGCCTGGAACGTCCAGCACCTGAACGCTCCTCGAGTATGGACTGACCTGGGGAACGCCGGAGAGGGTGCGGTCATCGCGGTCCTCGACAATGGCGCGAACTACGCCCACACGGATTTGAGGGCGAACCTCTGGCGGAACGAAAAAGAGGTTCCCAACGACGGTGTGGATGACGACGGGAACGGGTGGATCGACGACGTCTACGGGTACAACTTCGGAGCCATGAGTCCCGATGTGAGAGATACCGGTGGCCCCCGGCAGCACGGGACCATGACCTCCGGCATCGCTCTTGGAGACGGTACCGGAGGTATCGTCACAGGTGTGGCCCCAAGGGCCCAGCTCATGCTCCTCAAGCTCACCGGAGGGAACGTCGATGGTGCGGGGAACCGGCCCATCGCGGCTGCCTTGGCCTATCAGTATGCCATTGAGCACGGCGCCGACATCTTGAGTATGAGCTTCAGTCTCCCGGGTCTAGGAAACCTCCGGGGCTTCTGGCGCATGATGAGCGACCATGCCGTGGCCGCCGGCCTGGTTCTGGTCGGGGGAGCCGGTAACTTCCGGACGACCCAACCGATCCCGGTTCAACATCAATCGCCCAAGGATGTTCCCAGTGTGATCTCGGTGGGCGGGATCGACACCCTGAACGTTCTTGTCCCTTTCAGCAGCATGGGGCCGGCTGAGTGGAGTACGGTCGCTTTGTACGGAGATTACCCCATGCCGGATGGAATCATGAAACCCGACCTCGCTGCATTCCCCGGTGCCGGGTTTCCCGTCCTCGGCCTTGAGGACACCGGGTACATCGACACAGATGAGGTGAGGATTCGCGGCAACTCTTTTTCCGGACCTCAGGTTGCAGGGATCGCAGCCCTCATTCTCTCTGAGCACCGGTCAATGAGCGTTTGGCGTCTCCGGGAGATCATAGAAAGCACGGCTCACGACCTTGGGCCCCCGGGGAAGGACAATATGTTCGGATACGGACTCGCAGATGCCTACGCAGCAGTGTTGATGGCCCGGGAGAGCGCCTCATGACATCTTCGCTTCGATCACAATCTCGATGTCGGTGCAGTCGGCGGTTTGGGCCACGGGGATTCGAAATCCGGTGCCCTCGCCGTACCGTGGGGCTTCATCTATGGCGTTTAGTACCTCCGGGGACAGGTCGTCCCGCCGGAGGAGGGACAACGCTCGATCACCCAGCACGATCCCGGCCAAAAATGTATCAGACTGTGGAATCAAATAGAGGATTGTGCGCTTCTTCTGTTTGAGTCGAAGACTCCAGCCATACTTCACGCCTGAAAAGCCCCAGGCCTCCGTAAGGGGGCCGTAGCTGGCCTCCATGCGGGCGATGAGCTCGAACCACAGCTCCTCGGAGCGACCAAGAACTCTCGCCACATCGCTGGCAACGGGTTCGACGGATTTGTCGTCGAGAGCACTCAACGCCATCGGGCCTCCTGGTTCACGTAAGGGTTTCGGGTGATTTCTCAACGGCTTCCCAACTCGGAGAATCTTGCCCCCTCGAACCTTTTTTGGAAACAGACTCGTCGTAAGACCAACAAGGATCGGTGCAACCATTAGAACTTTCAGGGCGTCCAAGCGGCAAGGCGACTACCGGGAACGTGGGGCTTTTCAATCATTCAGGGGGATCCATGTTGGGACTGAAGGCGGCATTCCGAACGCTCTTGAAAACACCTTTTGTTTCGGCTGTGGCAGTACTCTCCCTCGCCCTGGGAATTGGGGCAAATGCCGCGATCTATTCTCTCTTCGACGAAATGCTGCTCCAACCCCTCCCGGTGCCCAATTCCGAACAGCTGGTGAACCTCGGTGCACCCGGGCCAAAGCCCGGCTCCCAATCCTGCGGTCAGGCTGGGGACTGCGAAGCGGTGTTCAGCTACAGGATGTTCAGGGACCTGGAGGAAGCCCAGAACGGCTTCACCGGAATCGCTGCACATGTGGCGATGGCCGCGAATCTCTCCTATGCCGGGCAGACCGAGAACGGCTCAGGGGCTCTGGTTTCCGGGTCCTATTTCCAGGTCCTTGGCCTTCAACCCGCCGCTGGGAGGCTCCTGTCTCCTGTGGATGACCAGACCATCGGAGGCCATTTCGTGGCCGTATTGAGCCACGAATATTGGGAAAACCGCCTCGGCTCCGATCCATCCGTGGTTGATGGGACCCTCATCATCAATGGTCAGCCCATGACGGTAATCGGGGTAGCCCCCAAGGGGTTCCGGGGCACCACCCTGGGGTCCCAACCCGATGTGTTCGTCCCCATCACCATGCGGGGCCTCATGATTCCCGGTTGGGAGGGGTTCGAAGATCGCCAAGTGTACTGGGCTTATCTCTTTGCCCGTCTGAGGCCCGATGTCTCCCTCGAGCAGGCCCGGGCAGGGATGAACACGCTGTACCAGGGGATTGTGAACGAAATCGAAGCCCCCCTCCAGGAGGGCATGAGCGATCAGACCTTGGAGCGGTTTCGGGCCAAGGAAATCGTCGTGGAGGCGGGGAAACAAGGACAGAGCTCCCTCCACGCCGATTCCCGAGTGCCCCTACTTCTCCTCCTCTCCATCACCGGAGTGGTTCTCCTCATCGCTTGTGCGAACATCGCCAACCTCCTCCTTGCCCGGGGGGCTCACCGGGCCCCCGAGATCGCTATGCGGGCGTCCCTGGGGGCCAGTAGAGGGCGGCTTCTGGGGCAACTCCTCACCGAATCACTGGTCCTGGCCCTTGTAGGGGGGCTGGCCTCCCTCCTGGTGGCCTCCTGGACCTTGAACTTCATCGGTGCTCAGATGCCTCCCGAAGCGCAGGCCACCGTCACCGTCCAGCTGAGTTTCCCTGTGATCCTCTTCGCAGGGCTCCTTTCAATTGGCACTGGTGTGCTATTCGGCCTGTACCCAGCCCTCCACAGTACCCGGGCCGACCTGGTTACCATCCTCAAAGCCAACTCCGGCCAACCCTCCGGTGCCCGATCGGCCGCGAGGTTTCGATCTGGCCTGGTCACAGCCCAGATCGCTCTCTCCATGGCTTTGTTGGTATCGGCAGGGCTCTTTATCAAGAGTCTAGGGAATGTAAGCAAGGTGGACCTGGGCCTGGACACGGAGAACGTCGTTACCTTCGCCATCTCTCCGGAGTTGAATGGGTATGAGTTCGATCAGGCCAAAGACCTCTTCATCAGGGCCGAGGAGGAGTTGGCGGCCATTCCGGGAGTGAACGACGTCTCCCTGGCGTTGGTACCTCTCCTCTCCGGGAACAACTGGGGCACCGATGTGAACGTCGAAGGGTTCGAGTCAGGTCCGGATATCGATTCGAATGCCCGGTTGAACATCACTGGCCCGGACTATTTCAAGACCGTGGGGATGCAACTATTGGCAGGGCGGGAGTTCACGGAGGCCGACGTGGGGGATACCGTGAATATCGCCGTCATCAATGAAGCCTTCGCCCGGAAGTTCGGGCTCGATCCAAGGGATGCTGTTGGCAAGAGAATGTCCCGAATGGGAGGAGGCGGTGATCTGGAGATCGAGATCATCGGCGTGGTGAAGGACGCCAGATATGCCGAGGTCAAGGCCGAAGTCCCGCCCCTTTTCTTCACTCCCTACCGCCAGTATCGGGAAATCGGCGCCATGACGTTCTACCTGAAGGCAGGAATGGATCCATCAGCCATAATGGGGGCGGTACGCCAGGTGGTGGGGAACCTGGACCCGAACCTTCCGGTGGAGGACCTGAAGACCCTGGAGCAGGTAGCGACGGAGAATGTGTTTATGGATCGGATGATCAGTACCCTTTCCGCGGCATTCGCCACCCTTGCCACACTTCTGGCGGCCATCGGCCTGTATGGCGTCCTCGCTTACTCCGTAGCCCAAAGGACCCGGGAGATCGGGCTACGGATGGCTCTTGGAGCGGCAGGGTCCAAAGTCCGAACCATGATCCTTCAGCAGGTGGGAATAATGATGCTCATTGGGGGCATCGTGGGGATTCTTGCTGCTTTGGCCCTAGGACGAGGGGCCCAGTCCCTCCTCTACGAAATGCAGGGCACTGATCCCGTGGTGGTTACTCTGGCGGCTGTCCTTCTGACGGTGGTGGCCCTCGGGGCTGGTTACATCCCGGCGCTGAGAGCCTCTCGGGTGGACCCCATGAAGGCGCTTCGATACGAGTAGGGCGACCCGCTCAGCTTTTTTGAGTTGTATCACGGGCCTCCACGAAGGCGGCAACGCACTCCCGCACGTCCGTCTCGGTGGTCGCCCAGGAGCATACGCTGATGCGGATGGCCGGTTCGCCATTCCAGGAGGTGCCGCCGCACCAGAGGACCCGTCCACCCTGAATCCGAGTCAGCATGGCCTCGGTCTGCTCGGGGGTCTCACCCGCCATCAGGACCTGGTTGAAGACCACGTCATTCAGGATTCGAAACCCGCGGTTGCCCAGTTCTTCCGAAAACTGGGCGGCTCGCTCATGAAACCCGTCGATGAGTTCTATGACGCCGGCTCGGCCGAGATATTTCAAGGTCGCCCACAACTCCACCGAGCGGGCCCGCCGCGACATATCGGGGCCGTAATCCATCCCATCCCTCTGATCACTCCGAGGTAGATAGGATCCCTGGGCCTGCATAGCCCCCACCAGGGCCCCCCGGTCCCGGCATAGGATCACACCACAGTCATAGGGTGTGTTCAGGGTTTTGTGGCCATCGGCGGACCAGGAGTTTGCCCGGTCCATTCCTGCCGTCAGAGGCCTCAACGTCGGTGAAGCGGCGGCCCAGAGGCCAAAGGCGCCATCCACGTGAATCCATCCCCCTGAGTCCCGCACCCGGGAGCAAAGGGAAGAGAATGCATCGAACGCACCGGAATTCACATTCCCGGCTTGGAGGATCAGGACGGTGGGCTCGTCCGGTTGGGGGAGGTGGAGGGGATCGATTCTCCCTTGGGAGTCGGACGGGACGAGTACCACCTCATTCCGACCGATGCCCAGCAGTGCGAGGGCCTTGAAGACGGATGCGTGGGATTCTTCACTGGCGACGAACCGGACGAGAGGTGCGGATCGGAGCCCGTCGGCATTCACGTCCCAGCCGAGCCTTTTGAGGATCGAGTATCGGCCGGCAGCCAGGCCGCAGAGGGTCGCAACAGAGGTGCCGGTCACCAGGCCAACGGCGGTCCCTTCTGGAAGCCGCAGCAGGTCGACCAACCACTCCTCACAAACGGACTCGAGTTTGGCGGCGATTGGGGACATCACGCCAAGTGCGGCGTTCTGGTCCCATGCCCCGGCCAACCAGCTGGCGGCAAGCGCTGTGGGAACTACGTTTCCGTTTACGAAGCCAAAGTACCGGCCCCCGGTTTGAGCGACCGTGGCCGGGGATCCGAAGTCACGTAGAGTGGCGATCACGTCGACGCCAGGACTCGGTTCCTCCGGAAGGGGTTCGTCGAAAACCCGGAGAGCCTCGACGGCTGCCTGTTCAGGGAAGACCGACCGGCCTCCAACCGCATCCATATACTCCACCGCATACGTCTTGGCTTGCTCGAACAAGTCCTTGTCGGAAAGCTCTCCGAACATCTTCTCGCGAATTGTCCGTTTCTCGGGGGTTTTTCGATCAGGCATTTCTGTCCCCTCTAATACAGGTCCAAACGCGCCACCCGGCACTCGATTCCTCCGTTCCACAACGGTATCCGCTTCGATGGTCTCAAACCGAGGCTTCCCACCAGTTTCACATCACCGCAGACCACAAAAGCGGTGGAGCCGGTGCAGCGCCGCTTGAGGGCGTCTCCCAGGGCTTTGTAGAGGGCCTCCACCTCCCCACGGGCACCGAGACGCACACCATAGGGGGGGTTGACCAGGACAGTGGCGGGGGCGTCGAGGCTTAGCTCCCGGGCGTCCAGACGATCAATTCGGACATTCTTCCCGCCGGGGACCCGGCCGAGGTTGCTGCGGGAGGCCTGGACGGCCACCGGATCGAGGTCTGCGCCAGACACCAGATCCCGGGGGAGCTCGCGGACCGCCCGGTCGAGGTCCGATTTCACGGTCTTCCAGATCTTGGCGTCGAAATCCGGCAAGGCAGCCCAGGCCGGATTGCTTTTGGCACGGAGCCAGCCAGACGGTGTCCGGGTTGTGTGTAGCACGGCTTCCGCCAGCAACGTCCCTGATCCGCACATGGGGTCGTGAAGAGGGCGCTCCCCGTCCCATCCGCTCAGGCGGACGACCGCTGCGGCCAGGGTTTCCTGGAGAGGCGCTTCAACGGACTCGATTCGGTAACCCCGACGGTGCAGGGCTCCACCCCCAACGTCGATCCCAATCACTGCCCGATTGTGCCGGAGGTGGAGGTAGAGCCGAAGGTCGGGGGTGCGCTTTTCCACGCTGGGCCGCCGGCCGGTCTTCTCTCGAAAGTGGTCGCATACGGCGTCCTTCAGCCGCTGGGCCGCGAACTGGGAATGGCTAATGTGGCTATCGGACACCGACGCATCGATGACAAAGGTTCGGTCGGGGTCCAGGAGCCGGTCCCAGTCGATGTTCCGAGCCGTCTTGTAGAGATACTTGTCGCTATGACAGTCGAACGTGAGGAGGGGGGCCAGCACTCGAGAGGCAATCCGAGTGGCGTAGGCCACGCGATAAAGGGCTGTCGTGTCGGCCCGGAAAGCCACCCCCCGCATACCCGGTTCGTCCGGCTCGGCCCCGAGTTCCCGGAGCTCGTCAACCAGGAGGGGCTCGAGGCCTCGGGTACAGGCGGCGAAGAATCGGTGGTGTTTCGCATATTCGAACATGGAAGCAGTATGGGGGTCGGCGCGGACATTGGCCACGGGGACCAACCTTCCCATTCCAGGAGTTCACTCATGACCGGTAAGGACGGCGCCAGACATCACCCACCAATATCAGTTGTGATGCTCGGGGCGACGGGAGCCGTGGGAGGCCATGTCGTTAAGACCCTGACCGGCCTTCCCGAGTTGGAGTCTTTGACCCTGCTGGGTCGGCGCCCTCTGGAGGGCCTATCCGGGGACCACGTCCAACAGAAGGTGGTCGACCTCTCCGACTCGACCTCCTACAAAGCCCTCCTCCCTGGCCATGGAACAGCGATCTGCGCCCTCGGAGTGGGGCAGCCGTCGAAGATCACAAAAGAAGAATTCGTGGAAATCGACAAACGGGTCGTTTTGACCTTCGCCTCGGCCTGCAAAGATGCCGGCGTTCGGCATTTCGAGTTGCTGGGCTCAGTGGGGGCCGACTCCCGGTCCCGGTCGTTCTATTTGCGCACCAAAGGAGAATTAGAAGATGGGCTGAGGGATTTGGCTTTCGAGAGGCTCAGTCTGTTCCGTCCCTCTCTTATCATCACCCCGACCAACCGTTACGGAATCCTCCAGGGGCTGAGTCTCGCGGTTTGGCCCTGGCTCCAGCCGCTCATGGCAGGTGGGTTGCGAAAATACCGGGGCATTCAGGTAGACCGCCTGGGACGGGCCATGGCGGTGATTCTGAGGGAGCCGGGAAGGGGAGTGGATACCCTTCATTGGGATGCCATCGAGAGATTGGCTGGCGGCGACCCGGATTAAGGGAAGCGCGTTGTCACTCTCTCCCGGCCTGACTGATTCTGGCGTCGAAATCGGGGTCCTTCTGAAACCAGGAATAAACGAAATTTTGTTTGCCACCGCTGGGGGTTCGGTGAGTTTCCTCAACACTGCCCCGGAGTAGGAAATGGGGGCCGAGGACCGAGTTCAGGGTGTGTGGGTCGTACTGGACGCAATCCAAGCCACTGCACTTTGAAGGCCCGTCCAGGGAAAACGTCGCCATGATCAAGTGTCCACCCGGCCGGAGGCCTCGGTTCAGGGCGCTGCAGTAAGCGTCCCGATCCTCCGATGAGGTGAGGAAGTGGAACACCGCCCGGTCATGCCAGAGGTCCCAACGACTCTGGGGCTGGAAATCCAGAATGTCAGACACGATCCATTCCACATCCGTGGCTTGTCGCCCCAACTGACCTTTGGCGATTTCGATCGCACCCGGAGAAACGTCGAGGAACGAGACGTTCCGGAACCCTTCCCGAAGGAGGAACCGGGGCAGGGAGGATGCACCTCCTCCCACGTCGAGAAACTTCGCATCCGGAGGCAGGGTCGTTTGTCGGATCAGGGATAGGGAGGTTCTCGGTTCCTCCTGAAACCAGCTGTGGTCATTTGGGCTTTTGCCGGCGTATACCCTCTCCCAGTGTGCCCTTCGGTTCTCTGTCATTTGATCACTTTCGGGGAATCAGATTCGCTGACACAAGATTTGGAATACGGACTCATTCCCCCTCTGAAAGTTGATGGAGTTCTTTCTCCAGCCTCTCAGCTTCCCGGGCCGCCTTGTTCCAGGAGTACCCCTGATAAACCACGACCAGCCCACCGAGAAGCAGGAGCAGGCCCGTGCTCCCCTCTCGCATCAAGCCCAGCGCGGGAATGGCCGCCCCTGGAGAAAATCCGAGGATGGTCCAAAGAAGGTGCCGTTTTTCTTTTCGCTTCACGATCCTTAGTCGAGTTTCCAGGTCTTCCTTTTCGACCTCCAGAGCAAGGGAGGGTCCTGGGCCCAATCCTTGTGGATTACTCGGGATCAGATCGTGGGAGTCGAGCGGAGGTTTCATCCCTGGGTCCGTCTTGGAGGTGATGTACGGTGGCTCCAAGGGGCAGAATGGAGCCAGACGCCCGGAAACTCAAGGAGGAGAACCTCTGAGCCCGGGCCTGAAATGGATTATCCGGGCCGAGTCGTTGAAAGGGTTCGTGCACCACGCAAGGCTGGTCTGCGCACTTCCCACCCCGGTATCTTCACGAACCGAGGGGGCGCAAGGTCCCGTGGGATGGGGAATCCAAAAGGAGGCCCGAGGCCGTGATCGCCAATGTCTGAAGTGGAACTCTACGCCCCGATCAAAGCATTCCTGGAGGCTCAGGGCTATGAAGTGAAGGGCGAGATCGGGGCATGTGACATTGTGGCTTTGCGTGGGGACGAGGGCCCGGTGGTGGTGGAGTTGAAGGAGCGGTTGACCCTGGCCCTCATTCTTCAAGCTGTTGATCGGCTCAATGTTTCGGATACCGTCTACATAGCCTTCCGCGTCGGCAAAGGCCAAAGCGCCTCCTGGCGTTCCCGGACCAAGCACGTAAAAGGCCTACTCCGCCGCCTCGGACTGGGTCTTCTCACTGTTTCTTCCCGCGGGAACGTAGTCCCGGTCCTGGACCCGGCGTCGTATCGGCCGAGGCCGAACGTTAAACGCCGCCAGCGCCTTCTCAAGGAGTTCGCTGAACGAGTCGGGGACCCGGAAGCTGGGGGGTCCGCCTCCCGCCAGAGGCTTACGGCGTACCGGCAGGACGCGTTAAGGTGTGCCCGGGAATTGGTGGGAACTGGTTCTCTCAAGTTGAGCTTCCTTCGAGAGCGGACGGGAGTGACCCGGGCTGGATCGATCTTGCGCGACAACCACTACGGATGGTTCGATCGGGTGAAGACCGGTCACTATGACCTCTCCCCCAAAGGGCTCCGGGAGTTGGACACCTGGTCTGAGGCCCTTGAGAACCTCCCCCCAAAACGGGTCGATCAAGAGACTGAATCGTAGAGAAGCCGGTAGAACTTTATGCGCTCACTGTCTTTCTCGACTCCATACTCGTCAAAGAACAGGTCCTCGTACCCTGGGCCGAGTTTCCCGGGGAGACTCCTCACGCTCGCATTCAACTCCTTAGGGTTGGTCGCTTTTGCGAATCCGCTCGATGGCCTCCGCCACGGCTTTCGGGTGGTCTCCAAGATCGAACTGGGAGAGGGTCACCCGGGTCACCCGGGTCGACCGGGGCTTGGATCCAGGCCCTGGGGGTGCTTGCCCCTCATCGCCCGAACCAGAAGTGCCCGGTGGAAGGAGTTGGAGGACCAGATGGTCCCCCTTCGGGTTTGTCGCACTCTGGAGACGGCTCCATGGCTGGAGTTCACCGGTCCCAACGGAGAACCCTCCTTCGGAGATGACCAGTGACGCCCGTGCGCGCCAGCCGCGGATGCCGAGCCGAACGCCAAGAAAGGCGAAGACACCGGCGAAAACCCAGGAGAAGGGACGGATCGGGACCACCGAGAAAAATGCCCTCTGGAACCCGTCCATGGCTTCAAGATCGGCCTGACTGAGAACGGCCCCCATCCATGCCAGCACCCCTGCAGTCCCAACGAAGACGGAGGCCATGGTCAAAGAAAAGGTCCGGTTGGGCCTGTAGGTTTGCCGCTCAGACATCTGGGTCAGCCTCCGACGCGAGTTCGTACGGGTTTGGCAGGAAAGCTGGGGATCCATCATCTTGGCCACAAGCGGAGGCCCTAGCCTCGGCTCGCCCCAGGGGCTCTCTGGAACCGTCAGAGCGGCTGCTGGACCGACTCTAGTCGTGGCGCCGTTCTCCTGGCCTATTTACGTTCCCATGGGGAGGTCCGCGAGCCATCGATGTTCTGAAAGAGGTACTGA
>CAYOVN010000033.1:0-26723 GCA_964407425.1 uncultured Gemmatimonadaceae bacterium | reverse complement strand
GGTGGCCCTCGGCCCTTCACCCATTTACGTCCCTAAACTCGAGATCCCCCCACGTTGCACCTACGCAATGGTCAGAAATCTGGCCCTGTAGCTTCTAAAGCTCTGAGTCTTCGGCTGGAAAGGCCTTTTACACCTCAGATCCCCCGAACGGGGAGGCCAATGGAAAATCTCTTTACAGCCTCCATAAAGGAATAATCCGGCCGATCGGGGTGATTTTCGTCCTCCCGGCGGCCCGTTGGGTCGTCAGCGCCGGCGGCTTTCCACCAATCCGGCCTCTTCCATGGCCTGGACGTATGCGACGACATCCTCCAATCGGATATCCTGAGTTTCCGGCGTTACCACGTAGGCGTACTTCCAGTCATCATTGGCTGTGGTGACGTTTCCGTACTCAGCCCGAACCAGCCTCCAGATCTCCGTCACACTCCGTTCCCCATTCACGAACCATGGAATCTCCGTGTTCGCGAGCCTGGGAAGCCGAAGCCCCTGGGGGAGGAACTGGCGAACTCGAGCGGATGCTTCTCTGTACTCATCCGAATAAAACTTGAACCGTTTTTCAGGGATGACCCGATCCCACTCCTTCTCCGCTTCGGTCTCAGTGAGGGACCGGGGGCGGGTTCCCAACTCTTCAGCCCGGGCTGCATAGATCCGCTCCAGTTTTTCGAATTGGAGGTCTCGTGAGGCCTCGAGGCTCTCGGTCAGATCTTCCACCAACTCCACTACATCGGGCTCCGATGAGAGATCTGTCACGGAGGCGACCCCGCCCGCACCCCGGTGGAAGGCTCCATAAACCTTATTGTGGGCCGCTTTGAAACCATCGTGGAGATCATCCGCTCCGGTGTTCAACAGTCGGACACTTTGTCTGGCTACTTCCGCCAGCCACTTGTCGCCGTTGGCCGCTACCTCCCAGGAGAGATCCCTAGCCTCCTGGGCACCGGCCGTGGCCAGATAGAAAAACGACGCGGCTCCGACAAACCCGGTCCGTTTCATCTCCGTGGGATCGGTCCGCTCTGCCACATCGGCACTGGAATGATAGAAGTTGTCGGGCCAGTGATTGAATTGCATGGCCGGAATTCCCGCATCCAGAAACACGATGTGATCGCTGGAGCTGATGAAAGGAACCATGCGATAGTTGAAGGGAGCATTGTTCCCGGTCTGCGTCCGGATATCGGTCTGATCGGTAAAACGGAGGAGGTCGCCGATGAGGTCATTTAGGTAGCTCGGCCTCGAATCGGGGGTCATCTTCATCCTGAGATAACTGTCGGTCTCCTCGAGGTCCTCGCCGGGCATATCATAGTTCATGGCGGCGATGAGCCGGTCTTCGAGTTGGGGATTCTGATACATGAAAGCCCTGGACCCGGAAATCTCCGGCACCCACAGGAAACGAATGGTCCGCTTCGGCTGAGGAAGCTCCCCCCGACGAATCAACTCTGCCAGAGTCCTCCCGATCTCTAGAGTGACTGCCACACCCGTGGAATTGTCCGATCCACCAGGTGTGGAGGGCCTCTCGAAGAGGTGGGACACGATCATGAGTTCACCCGCTGAGGGATCCGTCCCGGGAATCGTGGCCGAAACGACGTTCATCCTACCCGGAACCTGCTGCGTCTGGACCTTCGCCCGGAGGACGACCCTCTCCCCCCTTTCCAGCAGATTCCGTAGCTCCGTGAACTGCCGAAGGGATAGGTTGAACCCAAATCCGGAGGTGCCCGGGCCAGGACGAACCGACGCCCACCCGATCTGGTCCAGGCTATAACCGGGGCGGTCTCCGTTGACCCCCGCACTACCGGTCCCAAGGGCACCTGCAGCACCGAGGCGCCCTACAGCATTGGAGAAGACAGCTCCCACCGAACCGTTTCCAAGCACGATCTTCCCAGTCACATCCTTCCCGGCATAGTCATCCGGTGTCCCGGCACCCACATAAACGACCTCGGCCTCCACCTCACTACTGGTACTCCCGGAGGCCAAAGCGGCTGGGACCATGGTCAGGCTGGCGATCTTCTTCTGCTCGGGCTCCATCATCCAGAGGTCACCGATCTCCGGGACCCAGGCATCACCAGCGGGGAAATAGTCCGCCCTGACATCCGAGAGTCCGTACCGGGTGGCCATCTCCTGCATGTACCGGGTTTCCATGTAGGTCTCTGCGTATTCCTCAATCGGGCGCTGACGATTCAGTGCCAACGCCTGAACATGGGCGTACGCCAACTCCCCGGAGTATTCGAGGAGGATGGGATCCCGTATGCTCGCCGGAACGATCGACCGGTCCTTGGTGACCTGGGCTTGAAGGGGCGCCAGGGAGAAAAGCACCAGGCAAAGGGGGGCTTTCGAAAGGACGAAACGAAGGAAGGACATCTGGGAAACCTCCCGCATGTAGGGTTATGGGGGCGTTGTGGTCGGGCCAACGTCCAGGGCCCGATCAAAGGCGAGAACGGACGCCAAAATGGTTCGGACGGAATTCAGGAAGAACTCCGAATCGATTTCTTCGATCTCATCCGAAGCCCGGTGGTAGTCAGGGTGGTCCTCCACCCCGAAGTAGACAAACGGGATGCCATTGGTGTGGAAAGGCCGATGATCCGACGATCCGGTCCAGTCCTGGACACCCTCTACTCCCGGCTCATCGTGTCCGAAAGCCAGGACGACAGGCGGTCTTGGCCTCACAGCCTCCAGGATCGGACGAAGCTGGGGATAGTGGAACGGCCCAACAGCGAAAAGGAGGGAGTCACTCCGGGCCACCATATCCAGATTCACATTCAGTACCATCTGGGAAGGCCAACCGGCTTCAACAAAGGCTCGAGACCCCCTCAGCCCCATCTCCTCAGCGTCAACGGCGGCAAAAACCATCGTATGTCGAGGGGGGTGCTCCACAAAATACCTGGCGAGGGACATGACCGTCACGGTGCCGGAGGCGTTGTCGTCGGCACCATTGAAGATGGAATCCACCGCAGCTCCCGAGGCGGCACTATCCCGAGGCTGCCGAATCCCCAGGTGGTCGAAGTGGCCGGTCAGGACGATGGCTCCGAGGTCAGCCTCTGTTCCCTGAACATACCCGACGACGTTGGCCCCTCTTGTTACCTGGGTCGTGTCCCGACGGCCCCTGATTTCGAAGGCCTGAAGGAATCCGGCAGGAGGTTCCAGCAGACCGGTTGAAGTGAAGCCATCCAGGATGTACGCCTGGGCCAATTCAGCTCCCCGGGTCCCCGTTCTCCTCCCCTCCAGGGAGTCGTGGGCGAGGACGCCCAGGTCCGCCAGGATTCGAGGGAAGTCAGCCTCGACGAAAGCATCCGGATTCTCAGGGACCTGGCCGTGGACGGCGTCTCCTCCCGGACCTCCACAGGCTCCGACTCCCACCACCAAGGTCACCGCGGTCAGAACCGAAAAAAACCTCACAATCGACCTCCTTCAAATTCCTGGCGGACCCTCCCCCAGGGGGGACGGATTCATGAGCCACATATTCGACAAAGCATCATCGTGTCCGTACCTCCGCCCCGCAATGCCAGAACCCCCCTTTCCTGGGAGCCCGACGCCACCCGAGGCCGTCTGGAGCCCTTCTCCACGCCCCCCTCGAACTCGCCACGCACCCGGTCCGAGAAGAATCAATGGTGCAGCAGGGGTTGGGTGGGGATGGAACCGCCGAGCCCATTCCCGGATTGGAAGAGGTAGACGACTCGTGCGGAATGGGAATCAAATGAGGAAAATTACCCAGCTTTCTGTGATGCTTGTTGCGGGCCCCGCCCTCTTGGGTGGGACCCTGGCTTGCGCCGACGACACCGGCACGAACTCTCCGGGCTTTTCGGATTTCAGTTGCAGCATCCAGCAATCGGAACTCCAGAACGGAGGACCAGGGAAAGACGGCATCCCGGCCCTTACGAACCCGACGTTCGTCAGGGCCGGAGAGGGGGGCACCCAGTACCTCAGGGACGATGATAGGGTGGCAGGCTTCCTCGGGGAGTCCGGGCCCTTGGCCGTGCCCCTGAACATCTTCTGGTGGCACGAGATCGTGAACCTCGACGAAGGCGGATCGCAGGTGACCATCACCCACTGTCCCCTCACCGGCTCTACCCTTGCTTTCGACCGTGCGGCCGTGGGAGGGGCGGAATTCGGGGTTTCGGGAATCCTATACCGGAACAACCTGGTCATGTATGATCGCCAGACCGGTGAATCTCTTTGGCCGCAAATGCTACGGGGTGCCCGGTGCGGTCCCGCCGACGGAAACAACCTTCCCATGGTTCCTATCGTCGAGATGTCCTGGGAAGGGTGGAGAACTCTCCACCCCGATACCAGGGTGGTTTCAGACGGGACCGGGTTTTCAAGGGACTACCAATCCTACCCCTATGGCAGCTATGACAACCCCAACAACAGTGCCTTGCTCTTCCCGGGGTCCGTCGATGGCAGGCGGCCGCCGAAGGAGCGCGTTCTCGGGATTCCCCTCGGATCCGGCGGAGTAGTTTTTCCCTTCGGCCTTCTGGACGATCTAGGGGCTGTTGCGGTAGCCGAAACCGGTGTCCTGGGAGCCGACTACGTAGTCTTCTGGGACCGCTCCGGGCAATCGGCGATAGCCTATCACGCCCGGCTCGATCAGGAACAGATCTCCTTTACCGTGGATCAGGGACGAATCATCGACGACTCGACGGGCTCGGTGTGGCAGATGGACGGCCGAGCCACGGAAGGCGCCTTGGTGGGTCGGCAGCTGGAGGCCGTTTCTGAAGCCTTTGTGGCCTTCTGGTTCGCCTGGCCTTCTTTCTACCCAGAGATCGAGATCTGGGGTTCACCATGAAACACCCAAGTCGGACGATTCAATTCGCGTTCGTAATTGCTTTCGGTTTGGCGGTCCCATCCCTACTGAAGGCCCAGGCCATCTGTTCCGCACCCCACTCCTCACCCACGCTGACCCAGTCCGGTTCTCTTTCAACCCTGCCTACGGGTGGTGGCTGGGTGCAGGTAGCGGGTTACGGCCAAAGAGCCGATGAGTTCTTCAACCCCAACGGCGACCGGCAGCTTTTCCTGGCGGATTCCGAATTCCTAACCCGATCCGTCTTCGTCACCGGAGCTATCGGGGTGTACACCGGCCTCGAACTCTGGGCCCAGATCCCTGTCCACACCCTGACCGTGGAGAGCGCTGGAGGAGACTCCAGGACATCGGGAATCGGGGATGTTAGAGTGGCGGCCAGGTTAGGTGCCGAGCTTGTAGGGGCCGACCTTCCTCTTTCCCTCCGTTTTGGCGCAAAGATCCCCGGAAGCGAGTTTCCGGTGGATGCTACGATTCTGCCCCTGACAGAAGGTCAAAGGGACTGGGAGGTCAGCCTGGAATCCGGCTACCGGCTTCCTGACCGGAGCCTGTACTTGATGGGCTGGTTCGGGTACCGCCTCCGGGAAGAGAACGAGGATGCCGACAGAGATCCAGGTGACGAGGTTTTTGCGGCCCTCTCCATGGGCGGGGAGCTCGGTTCGATTTCCTTGGATGTCACCGCCGACCTCCTCTGGGGAGGGGTCCCCAAGGCTCAGGGTTTCGAACTACCAGGGGACCGAAGGAGGCTTTTTCAGATCCTTCCCACCGTCGGGAGGAGGGTAGGCCCCGGTCGATTAGAGGTCTCCGGGCAACTCCCTATCGGGGGACAGAACCTCCCGGTAGGTGTGGGCGTGAGCGTTGGATATCGGCTGAGTTGGGGACTTGACCCCCTCCCCGTAGCGGACCTGAGGGATTTCTTTGGCGGAAATGAGGGCCCATCTTAGCCTCCACCTGAATCCACGGAGGGCGGGCGTAGATGACTGAGCTGACTCAAATGAGACCGGGACTTTGGCTGGTGGAAAGCCAGCTGGAGGATTTCAGAGTCCGGGGAGCAGTCATCGCCGGGACGGAGCGGTTGTTGGTTTGGGATACCCTTGCCCGCCCGGCCGACATGGAGGGGATCGCCGAGTTAGCTCCCACGCTTCCTTTGTTGGTCGTGTACAGCCATGCCGACTGGGACCATGTCCTGGGCACCTCAGGCCTGACCCGATCTCCAACGGAGATCATAGGACACGCCTCCTCACTCCACCGGTTCTCTCAGGAGCTACCCAAGGACCTGGGGGAACGTCGAGCTCTGCATCCTGCTGAGTATGCTGAAGCCAGGGTCCTCCCTCCAACCCGGACGGTGGAAGAAGGCCCTCCCGTTCAGATAGGCTTAACCCTCGATCTCGGTGGCCTGGATATCCAACTCTACCACCTCCCTGGCCATACTCCGGATAGTATGGTTTGCTTCGTAGCCGAATGGGGGCTCTTTCTTGGTGGAGACAGCGTCGAGACCCCCCTTCCCTTCCTGAATCCTGGAAGCCCGGTTCGAGCCTGGTCGGAGGCCCTCACCGCCTGGGCCAAGAAACTGGATATGGCTCCGGGACCTTCATTGGTTGTCCCATCTCATGGGGATGTGAGCGGACCAGAGTTGTTACGAGGAAACGCCCGTTACCTGGATGCCCTCCTTGCCGGGGAGGAGCCTGAACTGAGTGGACCCCTGTCGCCATTTTACCAGGAAACCCACGCGAACAACGTAATCCTTGCCCGTGTGCCGTAGTCCATCCTCCGAAGGGTTTCCCGGAAAGAAGGTACCGGCGGCCCCGGAAAATATTTTCCGTTCGGTTCCACCTCCATTTCCGGACTACTCGGCCACCCACCCCAAAACATCCACCGCTATTGACCTTTCGCCGGCCCCGGCCAAGATCCTACAATCCCTCTTTCATGGCTTGTTCGTTGCACAAAATCGGGTTTCTAACGCCCGATAGGGCAGGGACCCCTCCCATCCGGATGCTACGATGCCATCGAAGAAGAGTTTTTCTCAGGCACTTGCCATCCTTCTCCTCTTGTCCGCCGGATGTGACAAGGGGGGGCCGAGGCTTCCACTGGAGGCACCCTTTGAGGGCAGCGTCCATGGTGTGGTGAGCTCGGAAAGCGCCAATCTCCTGGGCGTGACGGTGAGGTTGTCCGGGGGCGTGGTTCGGGAAACCCAAACCTCTTCCGGTGGGTCCTTCTCTTTTCCCGGCCTTCCTGCTGGGGAGTACGTTGTCACCATCAGCGGCTACCCGGAGGATCTCCAGTTCCCGACCACAGCGAAGCCCGCCAGCCTCCAGAAGGGTAGCGCCTCCGCCAGGGTCGACTTCTTTGGTACGATCAGGACCGATGCCTCGATCCAGGGGATGGTGATCGTGGAGGGGATAGGCCTGGAGGGAATCAGTGTCTCCCTTTCCGGCCCAGACCCCCGGTCTTTCACAACCGACTCCCAGGGCCTCTTCGCCTTCAGCCAGTTGAAGCGGGGCAGCTACACTGTCGCGATCTCCGGATTCGATCCCGCTTTCTACGCCTTTCCGACCACCTCAGAGAGTGTGAACGCCACCGGCGGGACTCCCGCGGAGACCCATTTCGCCGGGACTCTTGTACCTCAGGCCCCGGAAGCCCCCGAAGGCCTTTCGGTCCTGACCGCAGGGTCCGCCACTTTGGATCTGAGCTGGACCGACCAATCGGATGACGAGACCAGAACCGAGGTGGAGAGGAAGCAGGGCTCGGATGGATCCTGGAGTACAGTCGGGTCCCTGGAGCCCAATCTCACCGCCTTCCAGGACGTTGGATTGACGCCCGCCACAACGTTCTTCTACCGGGTCCGTGCATGTAACGATGTGGGTTGTTCCGAGTTCTCGAACGAAAGCTCCGCCACCACCGATGACGTTCCACCGGCTTCGCCCACGACCTTGGTAGCCACCAAAACTGGTCCTTATGGGATCGATCTCTCTTGGAGTGACGGGTCAATAAATGAGGAAAGCTTCGAGGTGGAGCGAAAGGTCGGCACTGGCGGTGACTGGGCTCAACTGATCTCCCAGGGACCGGACATCACCACGGCCCAGGATTCCGGCCTGCAGCCGAATACGAGCTACACATACCGGGTCCGGGCCTGCAACGACATGGGCTGCTCACCCTTTTCGAACGAAGCCGATGCTACGACGGACGAAATCCCTCCCGTGGCTCCTTCACAGCTTGTCGCCTCCCCAACGGGACCCTCGGCGGCATGGCTCGGATGGGCCGATGAATCGGACAACGAAACTCGGTTCGACGTGGAACGACGGAGTGGCCCCGGGGGAATCTGGACCACCATCACCGCCGTTGGTCCGGACATAAGCACATTCGGTGACTCGGGATTGACAGCAAACACCAGCTATACCTACCGGGTCAGAGCCTGTAATCAGGCGGGTTGTTCCGCCTATTCCAACGAAGCTGTAGCTGTCACGGAAGAGGTCCCTCCTGAAGCCCCCACCTCCCTCACGGCCGTGGCCAGCGGTTCAACCACCGTGGAGCTGGTCTGGACGGATGCCTCCCAGAATGAGGCCCAATTCCAACTCCAACGAAGAGAGGGAACTGCCGGCACATGGCTCCAGATTGGGACCCCAGGCCCGAACACAACAAGCTTGGGTGACGGCGGCCTGACGCCGAATACGACCTATCGATACCGCATCAGGGCTTGTAACGACGTCGGGTGCTCATCCTTCTCCGCCGAGGCCCTCGCTACGACAGACGAGGTGCCTCCGGCACCGCCCTCCGCCCTCGTAGCTACATCCACAGGTACCTCAACCATCAGCCTGGGATGGACGGACCATTCCGGGAACGAAGCTCACTTCCAGGTGGATCGAAAAGAAGGGGCCGGAGGGAGCTGGGCGCCCCTGATATCCCCGGGTTCCAACCAGACCACCTGGGGTGATTCGGGCCTCACCCCGGTTTCGACCTACTACTATCGGGTTCGGGCGTGCAACGCGGCCGGGTGTTCCAGCTACACCAGCGAGGCCGGAGCCACCACGGCAGATGTGCCCCCCTCCGCACCGGGGGCCTTGGCCGCAGCCGCCACCGGCGCCACCACCATCGACGTATCCTGGATCGACCTGTCCTCCAACGAAACCGAGTTCAGGATTGAACGAAAGGAGGGGGTCGGCGGCTCTTGGTCCCACGTCGGCACCCGGCCACAAGATTCGACATCGTTTCCGGATTCGGGGCTTTCACCGGGCCTGACATACTTCTACCGCGTCACCGCATGTCATACCACGAGTTGCTCAGGGCCCTCCGGCGAGGCAAGCGCTACGACGCCCGGCACTCCTCCGGAGGCCCCGTCGGGCCTTTCCGCCGTCGCCACCGGGCCAAGCACCGCTGATCTGAGTTGGGTGGACAACTCAGCAGGGGAACTCGGATTCCGAGTGGAGCGCAAAGAGGGGGCGGCCGGCACCTATGCCACCGTCGAAAATGTCCCCACCAACTCCACGGCCTTCTCCGATACGGGCCTCTCCGCCAACACGGAATACTTCTACAGGGTCATCGCCCATAACGCATCCGGGGACTCACCGCCTTCCAACGAAGCGAGTTCGACGACATGGCCTGGAGGTGGGCCGAACCTATCCATCCCGAGTCTCTATCTGACACAGAGCACCCAGACGCTGGCCGGGGACGTCCCCCTGGTGGCCGACAAGGGCGGATACCTGCGGGTTTTCGCGGTGGCCTCCGAAGCCAACCCGTTCCAACCCACGGTCAGGGTTCGCTTCTATCACGGTGGGGGCCTGGTCCATACGGAGGTGATCACTGCCCCCGGCGCCTCGGTTCCCACGGGGGTAATCGAGTCTTCCCTTACCACGTCCTGGAACGTCGCCGTTCCCGCCTCCCTCATTCAACCAGGGCTGACGATCCTGGCCGACGTTGACCCCACCGACCAGATCGCCGAGGGGAATGAAGCTGACAACAATTATCCGTTGGACGGATCTCCCATGGCCATGGATGTCCGGACCACAACAACCTTCGAGGTCACCTTCGTCCCGGTGCGACAGAGCGTAAATGACCTGGTTGGGAACGTCACCACGGGGAACGTTGCCCAATACATGGATGTCGCGCTGAGAATGCTTCCAATGGCCCAGGCCGATGTGACGGTCCACGCCGAGTACATCACCGACGCTCCTGTCCTGGAAAGCGGGAACGGGAATGGGGCTTGGGGAACGATCCTGAGTGAGGTGAATGGCATTCGGATAGTGGAGGGCACATCCCGGTACTACTACGGAGTGGTGAAAACCAGCTACGGGGGCGGGGTAGCCGGAATGGGATACCTGGGTTGGCCTACCGCCATCGGGTGGGACCGTCTGCCCAGCGGCTCCGGTGTAGCCGCCCACGAATGGGGACATAACTGGAACCTCCGGCATGCCCCGGGCTGCGGTGCCGGGAGCCCGGATCCGAGCTTCCCCTACGCCGATGGGAAGATCGGAGTCTGGGGCCTCGACATCACCAGCACGGCAGTTAAGTCTCCGTCCACCCACTACGACTTCATGAGCTATTGCGGTCCCGACTGGATCAGCGACTACTTCTATAAGGAGATTCTGGACTTTCGCCAGATCTTTGGATCCAACGGAACACCTGCCCAACCTGAGCCCGCTCTCCTGGTCTGGGGCAGGGTTGAAAACGGCCAGATCATTCTCGAGCCGGCGTTTGAGGTCACCACCGCGCCGAAACTTCCCTCCGGACGCGGGGCCTTCAGAGTAGAGGGCGTCGATCGGACTGGAAGGCCACTCTTTTCCGAAGCCTTCGACCTCCTGGAGGTCCCCGATGCCGAAGGGGTAGAGGGCCACTTTGCATTCGCCATCCCCATGGACATGCTGGATCGGACAGAGTTGTCACGGTTGACCGTTTCGGGTGGTGGAATGACCCGAGGTTCAATGGAGTCCCGGACCGGACCACAGATGGCGACAGCCCCTGAGCCCGAGTTCACTTCTGTGGGTGGCTCAGCGGTGGAGATTACCTGGGATGCCAACTCCTTCCCCATGGCCCTCGTCCGGAATCCGACCACCGGAGAGATCCTGTCTTTTGCCAGGGGTGGCCACGTCGCCCTCCCGAACACCTCGGCGGAAATCGAGCTCGTCTTCACCGACGGACTCAGGAACTCCGGAAGGGTACGGCATAGGGTTCGGTAGCAGGCGATTCAAAGCCGCACGATCAAGTAGGGCCGGCACCCTTGCCGGCCCTACCTCTATATCCCCACCCTACGTTGAAACACCTTCGGTCGCACTCGATAAACTGAGGCACACATGAACCCCGCCCGCTCCCTGCTTCTCAACCGCAGCCTCCTCCTCGGTCTCGCCCTTTCGCTTTTTACCAACCTTCCCTCCCTCTCCTCTCAGACTCCTGGGGCCCTCCCCCAGAAACCGGAAGCCCTAGCCCGATACCAGGCGTTGGCTCGGGAAGTCATATCCGGAGAAAGGGCGCGTGAGCAGGTAGGGACCATGGACCCCTCCTACCGGGTCCCGGGGAACGAGGCGTTCACCCGATCGATTCATGAAGTGGTCCGAAGCCTGGAATCCCACGGATACGTGACGGAGGAACTCGCAGGTTCAGGGGCTTTGACATACCGGGTCGAGACCCGGGAGATGGAGCGGCCTGCCTGGGATCCTATCCACGCCTCCCTACAAATCGAGGGGCAGCAGGAACCCCTCATGAGTCTCTCCAGCAACATCAACCTCATGGCTGCCTACTCCCACACGACGCTGGGGGGAGGGGTTGAAGCAGAGTTGGTAGACGTGGGGCGAGGCTCCCCTCAGGATTTTGAAGGTAAGGATGTGAGGGGGAAGATCGTCCTCGGGGACGGGAGCACGGGCCAGCTCTTCCGAAGGGCTGTACAGGAACATGGTGCCCTTGGCGTCCTGGCGTTTCGCCTTTCGTCCTTCAACCGGCCGGAAGTGAACAGGGACATCGCCGCTATGTCGTCCATTCCCTATGATGCCGACGCGGAGGCCTGGGGGCTGGCCATTTCCGCCAACGCCAGGGACGCGCTTCGTGAAGCTCTGAGTAAGGGGCCGGTCCGGGTGAGGGTGGAGGTCGAAAGCCGAATCTACCCATCGAAAGAGCTCACTCTCGTGGCTGAGGTCCGGGGCAGTGAAGTGCCGGACGAGCGGTTCGTTTTCAGCGCCCATGTACAGGAGTCCGGGGCCAACGACAACGCCACGGGCGTGGCATCCCTCACCGAAATCGCCAGACTCCTGGGCGAAGGCCATCGAACCGGCAGCTTCGTCCCGGCCCGGACAATCAGCATGGTCTGGGGGGACGAGATCTCCTCCACTCGCCGGTTTCTGGAAGATGACCCGGTCAGGGCATCCCAAGTCATTTGGGGATTGTCCTTGGATATGGTGGGAGAGGACACGGACAAAACCGGCGGCACCTTCCTTATCGAAAAGATGCCCGACCCTTCCGCCGTCTGGACCCGGGGCGAGGACCATCACACGGAGTGGGGCGGAAGACCCATGACCCTGGAACAGATGACCCCCCACTACTTCAATGACTTCGCCCTGAACCGGTGCATGGATCAGGGAGAGGACAGCGGGTGGACGGTGAAGACCAACCCCTACGAGGGAGGAAGTGACCACGTCCCCTTCCTGAGAGCTGACATCCCCGGACTTCTTTTCTGGCACTTCACCGATCAGTTCTACCACACGGACGGAGACCGGTTGGAGATGGTCTCAGCGGAAACCCTGGAAAACGTCAGCGTTTGTGCCGCAGTCACCGCCATGGCGCTGACCACAGCCGACAGTGAAATGGTGAACTACGCAGCCAAAGAGTTGGCAGCTGCGGCCATCGGGAGATTGGAAATCGAGGCAGCCCTGGGGAGAGCCGCTTTGGCGGAGGGGGGTGAATTGAAGGACGAACAGCTCATCCTCCAAAGCTGGACGGATTGGTACCTCGCCGCCGTCGACACCATGCGAGACATGGAGGCCGGTGGACCTTCGGCGGATACCGAACGAATTCTGGCAGTTGTCGGAGAGTCAATTGCCGAAGCCGGAAGATCAGCCCTGCAGAGTTTGGGAGGGTAGATCACCTCGAGCCTGAGCGCGTCAGTCAGCGAACTTCTTGTACTTGATGCGATGGGGCTGAATGGCATCCTCGCCCAAGCGTCGCTTTTTGTCTTCTTCGTAGTCCTGGAAATTCCCGGGGAACCAGAAAACCTGGCTGTCACCTTCAAAGGCCAGGATATGGGTGGCGATCCGGTCGAGGAACCACCGATCGTGGGAGATGACTAGAACGCAGCCCGCGAACTGGAGGATCGCATCCTCCAGGGCCCGGAGAGTATCCACATCCAGGTCATTGGTGGGTTCGTCCAGGAGGAGGACATTTCCCCCCTCCTTCAAGAGCTTTGCAAGGTGAAGCCGATTCCGCTCACCCCCGCTCAGGACCCCGACCTTCTTTTGCTGATCCGCGCCCCTGAAGTTGAACCATGAAAGATAAGCTCGCGGGTTCACTTCCAGCCGTCCGAACTCCAGAATATCGGCCCCTCCGGAGACCTCCTCGAATACGGTCTTTTCCCCGTCCAGGGCCTCCCTGGACTGGTCCACATAAGCCAGTTGGACAGTTTCCCCCACCTTCAGGGATCCTCCGTCAGGCCCCTCCCCCCCGGTAACCATCCTGAAAAGAGTGGTCTTCCCAGCCCCGTTGGCTCCGATGATCCCCACGATGGCACCCGGCGGCACATCGAAGTTGAGGTCTTCCATGAGCAGCTGGTCGCCATATCCTTTTCGGACCCCATCCGCATTGATGACCAGCTTGCCCAACCTTGGGCCCTTTGGAATCAGAATCTCGGCAGTCCGGATCTGCTCCCGCTCGTCGGCGCCCAGGAGGTCCTCATAGGCGGTGACCCTGGCCTGGCCCTTGGCATGCCGGGCCCTTGGAGCCATTCGCACCCACTCCAACTCCCGATCCAGAGTCCTCTGGCGAGCGCTCTCCTGTCTCTCTTCCACCCTTAGCCGCTCGCGTTTCTGTTCCAGCCAGGCCGAGTAGTTTCCCTTCCACGGGATCCCCTGGCCCCGATCCAGCTCCAGAATCCACTCTGCCACGTTGTCCAGGAAGTACCGGTCATGGGTAATGGCCACCACCGTCCCAGGGTACTCGGCCAGGAACCGTTCCAGCCAGGCCACCGATTCGGCGTCCAGGTGGTTTGTGGGCTCGTCGAGCAAAAGCATGTCCGGAGCTTCCAGGAGGACCCGGCAAAGAGCGACACGCCTCCTTTCCCCTCCCGAAAGGGTTTCCACATCGGCATCCCCAGGCGGAACCCGGAGAGCATCCATGGCCATCTCCACCTTCCGGTCCAGATCCCAGGCGTCGGCGGCCTCGATACGGTCCTGGATTTTTCCCTGCTCTGCCATGAGGGCATCCATCTCCTCATCCGTGGAGATGTCGGCAAAGGCCATGCTGACCTCTTCGAAGCGAATGAGGAGATCCCGGGTTTCCTTCACCCCGAGCTCGACATTCCCCCTCACGTCCAGGCTCGGGTCCAGCTCGGGCTCCTGGGACAGATATCCAATCCGGGTGCCCTTGGCGGCCCAGGCCTCGCCCAGAATGTCCTCATCCAAACCGGCCATGATCTTCAGAAGAGAACTCTTCCCCGAACCATTCGGCCCGACCACCCCAATCTTCGCCCCCGGGAAGAAGGAAAGGCTGATGTCTTTCAGAATCTCCCGTTTGGGGGGAACGATCTTGGAAAGGCGATACATGTGGTAGATGAATTTCTGCTCTGACATGGGTTACCCGATCGTTCTTTTGGATATAAACCAGAGCGGGCTAACCAACTGGTCAGCCCGCCCACGATCAAAAAGCCGAGTGTCCGGCTTCCGCTTCCGCCCGAACCGGGCGGCGAGGTCAATGAGCTCAGGTGAAGCCGGAATGGCCGCATCCACCACCACCGGAAGATGATCCTCCGGAGCCACCCCGGGAGCCACCCCGGGAGCCACCCCGGGAGCCAACCATAACCCCGATGGAAGAGAAACACCGCTGAGTCTTTTCCGACCCACACTCCGGGCACTCCGGACGGGTCCCACTGGAGTACTCGGACATGGCCATCCGAAGCTCGAAAATATGTGAACAGTCCGGGCACTGAAACTCGTATCTAGGCATAACGTATCCGCCACCTGAAAATCAATAAATACCAACGAGGCCTACTTATAAATATCGGCAATCGAGGTCGCATAATGAAGGGCAATTTCACGCATCCAGTCATCGGCCCCTGGCGGCCTCATAGGCTACGATGAACTCGTCCACGCTCTGTGCGGCGGCGACTTTGCCGATAACATTAAGCGGAAGACTCTCCAGCTTCCTGAACCGGATGCAGGACCTTCCCATATCCAACTTCTTCCCGGCCCGCTCGAACTCCTCGTTTAACCAGGACTCCCCCAGTGGATTCATATTCACCCCTGAGGAATAGACCGCAAAGTGGTTCTTTTGCGCACCCAGGGCCATGTACATCAGGGGTTTCTTGTTGTAGGTGTCGGGATATCGGCTCAGGGGAATCTCATAGGAGATCATGCCCCAGTTCATGGTCTCCTCATAGCCTGCCGGAAGGTTCTCCAGAATCGTATCTCTGACCCGGGAAACCACCTCTCTTCGATCCTCAGGTAGTTCCTTCAGGTACTCCGGCACCGTCTTGGCTCCACTGCTGGCCACCATCACCTCTCATATAAGATGGGAAAGTGTTCTCGGGAACCATCTCATTGCATCAAACATGGCGATTCCTCACCTGGGATCAGGTAGATCTAAGGTCAATCCGGTCTTTTTCACCGAGACCAACAGCCCTGAGCAGAGCAAGCGCATTCGTGGAGGTGGCGCGGCCGGGTTTGAGCAGGTAGTCAAAGGTGATTAACGGTCCGGCTTCCCTTTCCCTGACCGTTCCCTCCAGATGGACCGACCTGGCCGCTTCCGCAAGACGAGGCGTATCGTCCAAATGGAGATCGTGGGTGGCCACAGCCCCGATTGTCCGAGCGTCCAATAGATGTCCAAGAATCGTTTGAACGGCCACTCTTCGCTCGGCTTCGTTCGTTCCCTGGAGGGGTTCATCCAGAAGGAATAACACCGTTCCGAAACCGTCCGTCCTCGCTCCTCCAACCACCTGCCGGATCCGGTTCAACTCGGCCATGTACTGGGACACCCCTTCGGCCAAGGAGTCGGCGGTCCTCATGGAGGTTTGAATCCGTAGAGGTGACAACTCCATGCCCTGGGCGCAGACAACCCCGCCGGCCTGAGCCAAAACGGCGTTGATCCCAACGGCTCTGAGAAGGGTGCTCTTCCCGGACATGTTGGATCCGGTGACAAAAAGGAAGCTTCCGGGGGGACCGATGTGAACATCGTTTCGGACACAAGAAGCGGAGGGGAGGAGGGGGTGGCCAAGGCTTTCGGCTCGAAGAACGGGTTCCACTCCATCCCGCACCTCCGGGAAGGACCAGTCCGGGTGGTCGCCTCTGAGGGATCCCAACGCAGAAAGGGCTTCAAGGGTCCCCAAAGACTCTAGCCAAGCTCGAACATGTGAGCCCGAACGGGCCTTCCAGCTCTCGAGCCCGGCAAGGGTATGGATGTCCCAGGCGAAAAGAGCCTGAAGCGGAGCGTGGGCCATTGGGCTGAAACGCACGTCAGACCAGGCCACTCTCCTGGCCAGCCTGTGAAGCTCCCGGTCCGCTCCCACCGGGCTACTCCGAACAGCCTCCTGGAGCTCGGTGAGAGCCGGCGCCTCCAAGGGGGCTTCCAGAAGCAGTTTGAGAACCTCGGCATACCGACCGAAACGCTCCTGTCCCCCGGAAGCCTTTTCCATCAGGGGATGGATCGCGCTCCTGAACTGGGTTCCGAAGACGAACCCGAGAGCCAGGCCAAAGAGCCACCAGGGCCCGGAGACCCATCCCACCCAATAGGCCAGAAACAAGACACCGGTCAGGAGAGGAATGAGCCGGGCAACGATCAGTATCCAACGGCGTTGTGAAAGGAAGGAGTCCTCTTCTGCCCATTCCAGAAAAAGTTCAATTGACCCTGGATCGGGGGGTTCCAGGATCCTGCCCTTCCCTTCCAACGTCTGGCGGAAATCCAACCGACCCGCCAAATCCTCTACCGCCTCCTGCCGACCCCGAACCTCGGAGGGAGCTGCCGGACCCAACAACCAACGCCGAAGGGTGGTGGCGCCCGGTGGGAGGGTGATAGTAGTGAAAAGCCGGAATAGAGAAGTCTCCCCAGACACATCAAGATCCGTGGCGTAGGGGTGCTGACGGTCCGGGTGCTCCAGCACCGTCGGGGGCAGCCCCTCCCAGTCCCGGTTGAGGCGGGCCAAAGCGGTCTCATTGATACCAACCAGGGTCTGGGCCCACCGACGTCTGGCCCGAACCCTCCTGTGCCAGATGACCAAGCCCAGGAAAACCACGACTGAGAGGGCGAGACCCCAACCAAATACCAGAGCAAGGGCCCCGGAACCCACGTCCATCCCTACATAGCAGGAGAAGCCGAGACAAAAAAGACCGAAGCGGGCGAGGCCCAGCCTTCGACTCAGAAGATCCTCCGCCTTGAGATCTTCTCGGAACCTGGTCAGCCGGTTTTGGTATTCCGTTTCCATCCCCATTACTCCCTCCTAGAACCGAGCGGACTCCGACCATAGAATCATGACTATGAACGACCATTCTGGACAGTCGGCGGGGTATGGTGACCTCATCCGTACATTCCTCAGGATCTCTCTCCTGGGGTTCGGAGGGCCCAACGCACATATCGCCCTCATGCTGGATGAGGTCGTAGAGCGGAAGGGGTGGATTACCCGGCAGCACTTCATGCACCTGGTCGCCGCGACGAACCTGCTACCAGGACCCAACTCCTCCGAGGTTGCCATCCACATCGGGTATACGCAACGGGGATGGAGAGGCGCCTTCGCCACCGGGCTGGCATTTCTCCTTCCAACCCTGGTTCTGGTAACCACTTTCTCAGCCCTTTATTTCCGTTATGGATCCCTTCCATCCGTGGAGGGCGTATTCTGGGGGCTGAAGCCGGCCATACTCGCCGTAATCCTTGCCGCTGGCTGGAAACTCGGGAAAACAGCGTTGGGTTTCCCCGGAGAGGTCGAATGGCCCCTTTTTCTGTTGGCCGTGGGGGGGATCCTGGTCTCCTTCTTTCTTAGTGGCCTGGAGGTCCCGGCCATGGTGGCGGGAGGCCTTGCTACCTGGGCGTTCTACAAACGACCGCCCGGAGGAGGATCCATCCTGTCCTCTTTAGCTCTCCCATTTTCCCTACCATCGCTGATGATCTTGGGTGCGGCACCCGCCGTGGGCACTCTGGGGTCCCTCTTTCTGATGACGCTGGGAGCTGGAGCCGTGCTCTTCGGTGGTGGGTATATGCTGGTGGCTCTTATTGAGCCATTCGTCGTGGGTAGTACCGGTTGGTTGACCCCGGCTCAGTTCCTGGACGGGATAGCCCTCACACAGGCGATCCCGGGGCCCATCGTTACCCTGGTGGCCTTCGTCGGATATGGCCTCGCCGGGGTCCCCGGGGCCCTGGTGGCCACCGCCGGCATCTACATTCCCAGCTTCATGGCTGTTCTCGCCGTCGCTCCTCACCTGGAAAAGTGGAGAAAGGCGGAGGGGTTCCGAGCCGCTCTAAAGGGGGTGAACGCTGTGGTGGCGGGAGCGATTCTCGGAGTCGGGTTCTTACTTCTTCGACCCGCTCTCCCGGACGTCTGGGCTGCAGCCGTTTTCATTCTCTCTCTATTCGGCCTGGTGCGCTTCGGGATCCAGGCCCTGTGGGTGGTAGTGGGGGGACTGCTGGCCGGAGTACTTCACGTCCTTCTGGGAAGCTAGGGGGCTCCAGGCATCAGCCGCCCCGTCGATACCGAAATGAGTGGGGATTTGTTCTGGAAGTTGCGGCCACGCCCAGACGGCGAAGCCTATCATCCCCAAAATGAGAATCCAGTTCACTCTCTCAAAGAAACGTCTCATTGCTGACCTGGGCCTACCCATTCTTCCATGGATGCCTCCTATTCGACATCAGACGCTCGGGCCACATAGAGCCCTCTGCCGGTAGGCCCCCTCGGGTCGAACTCCACGTCCAGAAAGCCAGCCGAGTTCAGAGCGGCAAGCATTTCTTCTACGGTGAAGAGGCCCAGCTCATGAACCTCTTTCAGGTGTTGAATCTTCGAGGGCTCGGCGACGAGGTACTGGAACTCCAGCAACGACAAGCGGTCTCGCACTTCCGACCGGCTCACTCTGGATATCTTCAGGTCTTCCCGGTCGACAGTATGGTGATGGACGGATCCGCCCAGGAATGCGTCCGGGGTAAACCATGGCTCGATCAGAGCGATTCCGCCCGGCGCCACGTGCCGAAGAATGGACCGGGCCGTGAGGTTCAGGCGATCCAGGGTTCTGACATACCCGATACTGGAGAAAAGGCAGAGCACTGCATCGTAGCTTTTCTCGAGGTTGAAGCTCGCCATATCGCCCCGATAGAACTCCCCGTTCGGACACCTCTGCCGGGCAATGTCGAGAAACTCCGACTGGATATCCAAACCATCCACCTCATATCCGTACTCTTCGGTGAGGTAGGCGGCGTGTCGCCCGGAGCCACAGCCCACATCCAGGATGTGTCGGGCCTGGGGACACTTCTCCCGAATGAGTGATGCGACCTCCCGGGCCTCGGAGCCGAAGTCTTTGAACTCCCCATAAATCACGTCATAGACGTGAGTGGATTCGGAAAACATCCCGCCCTCCAGTTCAGGGGTCGGCCGGCGGACCTCCGGCCTCGGTCTCCCCCGAGCCGGGCCCCGCCAGTCTCTGAAGCTCCCAAAGGACCGTCGGGAGCGGAAATGCGTCCTCCACCCCCGGGTGTTCCCGGATCCAAGCCTCCACCGACTCAAGGACTGAAGCCGGGTCGAGGCGGAATGTTGCCTCCGTGGGAAGATCCGACAGGTAGGCGAAAAACTCCCGTTGGGTGAGCCACCGAGGATCCTCCGCCCGGGTATGGCGCCAAAACTGAATGAACTCACCTGCGGGATAGGGTTGGTGCCAACCCAACACGTCGAAGACCGGAGGCCCATCCCAGGGGATTCGGGCTCGGGTTTGGGAGAGGAGAAAGACGACCGTATCCCCGGGAGGGACCCATTCGGGTTGATCCCATCCCTCGTCTGCACACCCACATCCCACTGTCCAGGGGACAGCAACGAACCGTTCTTCTCCAGATGCCAAACCCGGGCTGACCTCCCTATCCAGGATCTCGAAAAGCTGCCCTCGAGTATCGTCCGTGGCGTAATAGGGGAGATACTGATAGGTGCCCAGCAGATTGTGTGGATCCGTCGGCACATCAAGCCATTGATCGGTGGCCTCCGCCATCACAACCACTGAATTGGATGGCCTGAACAGGGGAAGGCCTGACCCGGCCGGGTCGAACTCCACCACTCCCTGAGCACCAACACACAGGGGAACCAGTACCATCACCCCTGTAATCAACCATAGTCTCAATCCCGCCACTTACATCTCCCCTCGTGAGTCCCTTTCCGGGCCCGGCCTCCACTTCCAGATAGGGGAAATGACGATCCGGACCGGCTTGTGGCATGCGAAGGTGTGCCGTATACAATAAGGCCTACAACCGGTCCTCGCCTACTGGCTCAGCCCTTGAGGTTCGCAATGCCAAAAGTACTTCTGACCAGCGCTTCCGTTCTCCTCCTGGCCGTTTTCAGCCCCGAGAACCTGGCAGCACAGGCAGGGTATTCCCCGGACGCTGTAAGTGCCGACGACTACGCCAGGGCACAAGGATTCCTCGGAGCCTCCATGAATCCGCTGGTCTACGGGACCGGGGTTCGCCCCAACTGGGTTGAAGGCGGACGGTTCTGGTACCTGAACGCATACCCGGGAGGGAATGAGTTCATTCTGGTGGATCCTGACGACCGGTCCCGGGAGCGGGCTTTCGATCATGAGCGCCTGGCGGATGCCCTTTCTCAGGCCTCCGGGGAGAGCTACAGCGCCTTCGACCTACCCTTTTCTAGCTTCCGGCTCAGCGTTGAAGGACAAGCCATCAGCTTCGAGGTCGGAGGCCGGTTTTTCCGGTGCGACCTCAGTGGCTACAGCTGTACTGGGGCCCGTGGGACTGCGGAGCCAGGCACCGGAGGGCCACAGGCGAGGGGTCGAGGGATGGCACCGGAGGTTCCTTCCCCGGATGGTGGGAAAGCTGCCTTCATCCGGGATTACAACCTCTGGCTAAAGGACACCGGGTCCGGGCTAGAATTCCAACTTACCACCGATGGCATCGAGGACTTCGGTTACGCCACCAACAACGCCGGTTGGACCAAGAGTGACCGACCGGTCCTGCTATGGTCCTCCGACTCCAAAAAGATCGCCACGTTCCAGCATGACGAGCGGGGGGTAGGGATGATGTACCTCGTCTCCACAGGAGTAGGGCACCCTGAGTTGGAGGCCTGGAAATACCCCCTCCCTGAGGACTCGGTGATCTTCCGGATCTCCCGGGTCGTCATCGATGTGGAGGACCCCCAGGCACCCAAAATAGTCCGCCTCGACATGCCCCCGGACCAGCACCGATCCACCATCTGTGATCACATCTACTGTTCCGGGGCCTTTTCCGATGTGGAATGGGCTCCCGACGGATCTCAACTTGCCTTCGTCTCATCCTCCCGGGACCACAAAGAGGCTCAACTCCGGGTGGCTGATCCCGTCACCGGCGCCGTCAGGAATGTCCTCTACGAAAAGGAGGAGACCTACTTCGAGTCCGGGGAAGGCATGGTGAACTGGCACTTCTTCCCGGAATACGATGAGGTGGTCTGGTTCTCCGAGCGCTCAGATTGGGGACATCTCTACCTTCACGACCTGGAGACCGGCGAGCTCAAACATCCAATCACCTCAGGCGATTGGCGGGTTCTCCAACTCCGGCATATCGACAGAGGAAACCGGATGCTCTACTTCACAGGCTCCGGCCGGGAGCCCGGGGATCCCTACTTCGAGTACTTCTACTCTGTCTCCATGGATGGGGGTGAGATCCGCCTCCTCACCCCGGACAGCGCAAACCACGCCGTCACCCTCTCCCCGGACTTCGATTTCTTCATCGACGCCTCCTCGACCCCAGTGGATCCGGGAGCCACGGTGGTCCGGGACATGAGGGGCCGGGAGAGGGTGGCCCTGGAGACCGGAGATATCACACAGCTCCCGGGCGCCGGGTGGCAGCCCCCCATCCCGTTCCAAGCGAAGGCACGGGACGGAGTCACGGATGTCTACGGGATCATGTACAAGCCCTCCCACCTGGATCCGACCCTGAAATATCCTGTCGTCAACTACCTCTATCCCGGGCCTCAGTCGGGGAGCGTAGGCAGCCGAAGTTTCAGCGCCGCCCGCCGGGAACACCAGGCCATGGCCGAGCTCGGCTTTGTGGTGGTCACTCTGGACGCCATGGGAACACCGGGAAGGTCGAAGTCTTTTCACGATGCCTACTATGGGAACATGGGCGACAACGGGCTCCCGGATCAGATCGCGGCCATCAAGCAGTTGGTCGCCCAGAATCCCTGGATGGACCTTGATCGGGTAGGGATCTGGGGGCACTCCGGAGGGGGCTTCGCTTCCACCGCTGGGATTCTCAGGCATCCCGATTTCTACAAGGTGGCCGTAAGCCAGGCGGGGAATCACGAGAACCGGAACTACGAGGACGACTGGGGAGAAAAGTGGCAGGGACTGTTGGAGACCCACGCCGATGGAACCACCAACTATGACAACCAGGCGAATCTGCTCGTCGCCGGGAACCTGAAAGGCAAGCTCCTACTGGCCCATGGGACCATGGACAGCAACGTACCTCCGTCCAATACCATGGTTGTGGTGAATGCCCTCATCGAGGCAAACAAGGACTTCGACTTTATCCTCTTCCCCAATAGACGCCACGGCTTCGGGAATGAGCCCTACATGATGAGGAGACGGTGGGACTACTTCGTAACCCATCTTCTGGGAGCGGAGCCGCCGAAAGAATACCCCATGGGCGGGGAGTAGCTTTCCCTCCCAGCTCCAGAATGGGCCCGGGGGGGGGTGATAGGCACACTGAAGAAGTCCTCCAGGAGATCGAGATCCAGTTCCCTCCGGATGGTCCTTCGATCCATCTACTCGATCTTCGTACGGGTTTCCGCCATCATCACCGCCGACGAGGAGGAAACGCCTTCAAAGGAACCCATAGAATACGGGTAAACGCATTACCGCCTCCTTCCCCCGGTCGGAATCAGGATCGGTTCGAGTTTGGAAAACACCGGTCCTTCTGAAACCGGCTGGTCAACCTGGTTTTTTTTAGGCAACCTGTAAGCCAAAGTGGTGAGCCCTCCTCTTAGCTCGGGGCCCCATCCTCCACCAGCTGGTCGATTTCTTCGATGCGCTCGGAAGCTTCCGGAAACCCCACAAGGAATGCCCCCATTGGTTTCAAAAGGATGAAGAGCATCCGGGCCTTTGCCAGGGAGTCGAGAGCCCGGTCGCCATCCCCAAGTTGGCTCGCATGGAGCCCATCCAGATAGAGCGTTTCAGCAAGGAGCCAGCAGCTCCCCGGCTCGATCTCACCGGTTGGCGCAATCAGCAGCCGGATGGTCTCCGACGACGCCGCCCTGGCCAGGTCCAGAGCCATCCCACCCGTCTGGGAAACACTCTGGAGCCGGCTCTCGACCTCACTCGCCTCCCCCTTCCCCCCTAGAATCATTTTTCGGATCGTGGCGAGGGCAGCGCCTAACATCTCTATCTGACGAAGAATGAAGTCTCTCTGGGGCATCGGCGTCACACCAGCCTTTTCACAGGGTTCTGGATTTGGTCCGAAAGAGGATCACCAGGACATGAAGCAGGGGATCAAACTCACCTGCGTCCCTTCTGTGATCGGCCTTTGACCTTTGCCTCCTCCACCCACTCACGTGCCTTCTCGTGATTTTCAGCCCAAGATTCCCAAACCGACCGTGCCCACTCCTTCACCAGCTTGATGTGCTGTTCGGAATCCTCCGCTGAATGCACATCCACGATGTTCAGGCCCCCGCGGACTCCACCAGGCGGTACCGGTTCAGGTCGGGTCAGCGTGGGCGTCCCATCCAGAAACCGGCTCAGAGCGTTGCTGATGGAAGGATCATCATCCCCCTCCATGGCCCAACACATTCCTGTCAGGTGGGCCACGGCGGACTTTGCGGATTTCATATACCGAGCGGGATGCTGCAGTGAATAGGCGTCCACGGTGAGCCGGTGGACATGAAACAACTCCGGCCGGCTGAACTCTCGCCCTACCACTTCCTGGAATAGGCCGTTGCACTCATCCTCATCGGCCAAACCTCTGGCGCCACATTCAGGGCACCTCATAGGCCCTGGGGCCACCGACACCTCACCACCCACTTCACCGGCCACTAGTCGACGTTCCCAGTGGCTCCGGGGGGGACAGAGAACTTCGGGCATCCAGCAGGTGAAAGCCTATATCGTCAATGGACTGGGTGCCATTGGTGAGGATCACTACGGCATTTTTGCTAGATCGGTCCAGGCCGATGAAGGAATGGAATCCCCCGGTTCCCCCATTGTGCCAAACGATGGGGCGATCCGGGAACCTCTCGCTTACCAACCAGGCCAGCGCCATGGCCAGGTCGTCGGAAATCCTCTGCCGCCGGACGACCTGAGTCCGCTGGAGAAGGAGGGAGATCTCGGAACCCGTGGTTGTCAGATTGGCCGTGGCAAAAACCATCATGTCATACATGGTGGATCGAAGAGCCCCGGCGCCGGCAAAGGTCGGGATATCCCAGTTCCCCACAGGTTGGCCGTTCAGGCCGTGGCCCTGGGCGAATGGAGCGCCCAGAGGCGGGGCGCGCTCGATCCCGGTATTGGCCATTCCCAGGGGGTCCAGGACCCTCTCTCTCACCAACGTTTCATACGTCTTTCCAGCTTTTAGACATAACGCATGGCCTAGGAGCCCCATTCCGAGGTTCGAGTATTCCCAAAGAGTACCGATGGGGCGTTCCAGTTCGTAGCCCGACAAAAACTCATAAAGCTGCCCAACGGTGTAGTCGGCGTAGGGGTTTTCGAAGTCCGCCGGAAAAAAGTTGGAGGGCATCCGAGGCAAACCCGAAAGGTGGGTCGCCAGATCGAGGAGGGTGATCCATCGACCGGACTCGGACGGGACCTTCACGCTCCCCGGGAGCAATCCGGCCACCGGGTCCTCAAATTCGACCTCACCCTTCTCGACCATATCCTCCAGGATCGAGGCCGTAAAAACCTTGGTGATGGACCCGATCTCAAAAACCGTATTCCCATCCAGCGCTATTCCATCCTTCCCGCTGCTCCCCGCTGACACGACCCGGGGTCCATTGGAATCCAGGAGACCCACCACGATGCCCGGGTTCCTGCCCAAAGCCACCCGGTCAAGGAGGATGCTGCGGACCTGGTCATCTGAAGGAAGGTCTTGTGCCCACACGCGGACGGGACCGAACAATGGAATGGAGAACACAAGAAACCCCAGAAGTCCTGCCATCCAACGCTGTCGAGATTTGATCACGAACTCTTCCTCCCCCTACGAGCCAGAATCCTTCTCAGGAATTTCACCGAAATCGGCCAGCCCCTCTGAACCCACTCTTCTCCGGCAAGGTGAGCCCCAACCTTGTCCAACGAATCCTCCAACAACGCATCGTGAAGGGGCCTGATAATCAACGGCCAACTCAGGAGCGCTGATCCGGAAACCTCCATGGCGATGAGATGGACGATCTCCGCACCATTTTTTGCCCGGTTCACCTGAAAGGAATGGGTCCCCAGAAACCCCTTTGGATCGGTGAACCTGAAAACGACCCTCTTCCCCGGCTCATACTCTTCGACAAAGTACCGGATCGGCCCGTGCCCACCCCTGGCACCCACTCCCAGCGGTTGGTTGAAGGTCATTCGGGGCCAAAGCTCATGGGGCCAAAGTTGGTCCTTGGCCGAAGAGAGGGAATCCAAGCACGCCCCCAGGGACTCGACGGATTGGACTACCTGGCGTCGATGCGTGTTCCTGATCCTCACATGTCGGGCTCCTGTCCGGAAAGATCTCCCTGATCATCCGCCTGGCCCTCCGCTGGCCCTGAATCCCCCGCCCTTCCTTCGAGCCGGGCCCGGAGCGTGAGGAGTTCAGCCATCGCCTCGCCCCTTGCCTTACCCTCCGAGCTCGGGAAGAGCCTTCGCCGGAGGGCGTTCTTGAAACGAAAGAGGCCCACGAGGACAAATAGTGAGAGGATCGTCCCAATGCCGATTTTCCAGAGGTCTGCTAGTTCCATTTCCCCTTCGCCAACCAAGAGATTACCGCCACACCGCCTCCAACTCACCTCTCAACGGTAAGAAACGCAAGACTATCCTGGCGCCGCGACAAAAAATAGAACCTCGACAAAGGGCCAGGTAGTGGAGCATGTTCAAGGTAAACCGGCCCCCAAAACAAACACGAACCGGCATCAGAATGATGCCCGAGGAGGTGGATTGAAACACCACCCCGATACTCCCGTTGCAATTGCAGTGGATGACGAGCCTCAAATCCTGGGGTTGATTGTTCGTTAGCCTGGAGACGGAAGCCTTCACGGTTGGGGAGGCAATCTCGCCTTTCCCTTTTCCCCGGAACCCAAAACTATGTCAGACCTGGACAGCCAACGTTTCCCCATCGGCCCCTTCAGCCCCCGGCCAAAACTCACCAAAGAGGACCGGGAACGTCTCATCGAGGAGTTGAGCGCATTCCCCGGAATCTTTCAGACAGCGGTTGGAGGGCTTTCCGACGAGGAGTTGGAAACACCGTATCGGGAAGGCGGATGGACCCTACGACAGGTGGTCCATCATGTCCCGGATAGTCACCTGCAGGGGTACGTGAGGTTCAAGCTGGCTATGACGGAGTCGGTTCCGGAAATCAGGACCTACCAGCAGGCACCCTGGGGTGAAACTGCAGATGGCCGGACGGCTCCGGTGGAGTACTC
>CAYOVN010000032.1:0-26953 GCA_964407425.1 uncultured Gemmatimonadaceae bacterium | reverse complement strand
TTGGGAAGCTGATGCTCTACCAACTGAGCTACGCCCGCGACCTTTCAAAATGTATTCAGGGCCGGGCAGCCCTTCAAGGCTACCCGGCCCTGATGTGTCTACAGACTCTATTCCTGAATGAAGGGGCTCTCAGCCCGTTTCACCCGGTACTGGAGTCCTACCCTACCACCTCGTACTTGTAGCCGAACACGAGGTCCGAGGAGTTGAACGTGCCGCTGAATTCCACCAGCTCCTCAACTGCGGGGACCTGGACACGGATATCGACGGTTCCGACCTCAGTTCCGTTTTCTCCACCGAAATGGAAGCGGAGCGTGAGGGTACCGCCGACTTCGGCGGTGTTGTTCTTGAGCTGCCCGGAGATGCTGGCGCCGCCGGCTGGCAGAGCTTCCATGCCGAGGTCCTCAACTTCGTAACCGATAGCCTGGTATTCTTCGAAGACGGCGTTGGCTTCTTCAACCCGTTCCAGCTCCGAATAGGCTCGGGTCATGAGGATCCAAACCGAAGCATTCAACGGATCGAGGGCGAGTAGCTCACGGGCTGCCGGGATAAGGCTCTCCCAGTCCTCAGCGCCGAAATAAGTCTGAGTCAGGTTCAGCCGGGCATCACGGTTGAAGGGATTCAGATCCGCTGCAGCACGGAATGCCTGGGCAGCCCTTTCGAACTCCTCGATTCGGTACAGTCCTACACCGGCATTCGAATAGTCGAATTCCGTGAGACCGGGCCGGTTCAGGAGGTTGTCGTAGAGGGCGTCCACAGAGTCGGGCATTTCCAGCTCGGTTAGCACGCTGGCAAGGCTCCCGATGAGCTGCGGGTTGTCCGGATCGACTTCGAGCATCTGTCCGTAAAGGTCGGCTGCTTCGGCCCACTCTTCAGAGAGCTGGAGAGCCTGGCCGAGACCCAGGGAGGCGATCTCCCAATGCTGCTCCCAGGTATCGGCTAGAAGGGTGTCAGCAAGCGAAATCGCCCTGTTTTCTTCGAGAAGGGCGATGGCGTCCCGGAAAGCGGTAGCTGATTCATCCGGGCGATTCAAGCGGGAATAGACGGACCCCAGCTGAAGGAACGCTTCCGGCCTGAGGGAGTAAAGCGCATTTGCACCTTCGAAGAACTCGGTAGCCGCCTCCAGATCACCGGTGTTCAACGGAATGATGCCGTCGTTGTATGCGTTGACCCAGCCCCGCTCCCGCCACGGTTCCGTCTCGAGAATGTAGCGGGGATGCATGGTTTCGGCTTTTTCGAACATCTCGGCGGCATCGGAATAGTTGCCGAGGTTCACATTGGCGATAGCGCCCTGGTAGTAGGATTTGGGGTTTCCGGAGTCGGCAGCGATCCCCTGGAGTGCGGCGTCCATAGCTTGCTGGTACAAAGCATTCTTTTCGACGTCGTCAGTGGCCTGCATGGCCTGATCCAGGAAGTCGTCGGCGGCCCCTGTTTGGGCGTTGTCTCGGGGTCGGATACCTTCCACGAGAACCGTTCCTCCGGCTCCAGTCGGTGTGGGTATGGCGGCGGGGGCCGTTGAGCTTCCACCACCTCCTGCTGCACAGCCTGCTCCTGAGAACAAAGCGGCGGTGACAAGGATGAGTCCGAATCGGGCGTTCATCCTGTAGTCCTCCCTTTCAGTGGTCAAAAGGGGCCCGGTTCTAAGGTCCGGAGCCCCTGGGTTTTCATACCGAAATAATCTAGATGTACCCTCTATTTACGTCAAACCACGTTCTTCATTTCTTACACCTTCAAGCGGGTGAGGATTCTCTGGGCAAGAGCCATACCGAAACCGGGGAGCCCAGCGATTTCCTCAGGGCTGGAATTCCGAATCGCCCGGACCGATCCGAAATGGCTCAAAAGTGCTTTCTGGCGTTCCGGGCCGACCCCTGGAATCTCCCCTAGATCACTGCGAAGCGTGCGTCGGGACCGGAGCTTTCGGTTGTAGGTGATGGCAAACCGGTGAGCTTCGTCCCGGATGCGCTGAAGGAGATGCAGAGCCGGGTTCTTTCGGGACAGCCTGATACCCTTGGGCCTCCCGGTCAGGAACACCTCCTCCTCCTTCTTCGCCAGGGCCGCCACCGATACCTGGGGGAGCTCCAACTCCCGCAGGGCTCCCATGGCTGCTCCCAGCTGGCCCTTCCCTCCATCGATGACCACCAGGTCCGGAAGGGGACTCTGTTCGTCCAGGGCCCTTCGGAAATACCGGGACACACATTCCGCCATGGACCGATAGTCGTCATTCCCCCATTCACCCTGGATCCTCATATGGCGGTAGCCGGACTTTTTCGGGGCGCCGTTCTCAAAAACCACCACGCTGCCCACCGTGTCCGACCCCTGGATATGGGAGATGTCGAAACAACACATGAGGCGGGGGATGACCTTCAGGTCCAGACGGTCCTGGAGCTCGAAGAGCACGTCGTCGGCCCGGTCACCCTCCGGCACCGCGCCGGACACTCCATCTTCCAGGGCGTTCCTGGCGTTGGACCCGGCGAGTTCGACCAGACGCCGTTTCTCCCCCCTCTGGGGAACCAGAAGGTGGACCCGGTGGCCGGCATTCTCCGACATGACCTGTTCCACGAGGGGTCTGTCCGGAAAGTCCACCGGGAGGAGGACCTCCCGAGGGAGATCCAGGACCCATTCCTCCCCTTTGCCCAGGTAGTACCGAGTCACGAAGGCAGACAGAAGGGCCGGGTCTTCCTCTTCCGAGGCGTCGGAAATGCGAAGAGTCTCCCGCCCGAGGAGCAGGCCTCGGCGGATCCTGAGGGCGACCCCCGTGGCAACCTCCCCATCTCGGGCGATAGCCAGAACGTCTCTGTCCTGCCCTTGAACCTTGTGGACCCTCTGTTCCCGGGCGATGGTCTCCAGGCCCCGCCCCACATCCCTGAGCCTGGCAGCATCTTCGAAGCGAAGGTCCAGGGAGGCGGCTTTCATCCGGTCCTCCACCTCGCTTCGCAAATCTTCCGTCTCGCCCTCCAGGATCCGGAGAATCTCCCGGATCATCTCTCCATAGGATTCCAGAGTCTGAAGGCCTACACAGGGGGCCAGACACCGATCAATGTGGTAGTCCAAGCACGGTCGGTCAGGGGCCTCCCTCGGCAGATTATACCTGCATGACCGGACGAAATACAGCCGTTTGACCACCTCCAGGGCCTGCCTGAGGGGGCCCACTGAGGTAAATGGCCCGAAGTACCGGTTCCCGTCATTCCGAGCGTTCCTGGTCACGAATACTCTCGGGAAGGCCTCCTTGGTGGTCACCTTGATGTACGGGTACTTCTTGTCGTCCTTGAGCTGAATATTGAAGCGGGGGTGGTGCTCCTTGATGAGGTTTGCTTCCAGGATCAGTGCCTCAGCCTCCGATCCCACCACGATGGTATCCAGGGATTCCACCCGCCGGACCAACTCCCGGGTCTTTATGGAGTGGGAAGGGTCATTCCGGAAGTAGCTTCGTACCCGGGGTCGAAGAGACTTCGCCTTACCTACATACAGGACCCCTCCCGATTTTCCCCGGAAGATATAGACCCCGGGTGCCGTTGGGAGACGACTCAGGAAGTTGGGCGAAGGTCTATTGGACTCGGCCATACAGGCAGCGGATCAACTGTCAGGGTTGGGCGGAGGCCGTAACGGCATTCCTACGCCGAGAAGGGACGTCATTCCAAGGTAAACTACCCCAAATGTCCCCGCCGTTCCCACTGCCGCCAGCGGATTGTGCCATACGGACTCGTTTCCCAACCAATCCGAAAGCAAACCGGGATTTGATGAAAACCCGAGAAGAAGCTTCGCCCCGAAACCGATCCCCCCAGCCACCAGGCCCGAAAGGAGCACTCGGGGCATCCGGCCCCTGTCAGGCCCGTGGGGCCCCAGGTGTTCCCCCAGGCGTCGGCGGAGAAGGCCATACTCCATCCACGCCCCAACGGCGGACCCGAGGGCCAAACCCACGGCACCCAGGTGCATTCCCCCTATGGCCAAGCGGTCCAGGGGAAACATGAGGGTGGCTCCGATGGCGACAGAGAGAATCACTCTCCCGGTGGCGATGGAGGCTGGAGTCCGAGTATCCCGAAGAGCGTAGAATGCGGACGTGAGGGCCCGGCTCGAGGCGGAGGCCGGAAGTCCCAGGGAATACGCCGCCAGGACCGCGTAGGTGGCCATCGTGGTATCGGCCACGAACTCACCCCGTTGGAAGAGAGCGGCGATGAACACGTCCCCCAGGACCAGATAGGCCAAAGCCGACGGAATGAGGAGGAAAGTCAGCCGACTCAGGGCACCCCCGACCCTTGGAACGAGAAAAGCCTGGACGTCCTCCCTTTTTCGCGACATCTCCGGGAGCTCGGAGGCGGCGATGGCCATTCCGAAAACGCCGATGGGAAGCAGGTAGAGAGTCTGGGCATACCCCAGCATGGCTGGAGCCCCAACGACCAGAATGTGGGCCAGGATGAAGTCGATCCACCCGCTGATATTCACCACCCCCCGGGCTGCAACCACCGGGAGGAAATTCCGGACGGCCTCGTTTATCCCGGCCACTCGGCGCCCTAAGGACAGACGAAAACCGGATAAGAGGGGGAGAAGCCACGGCAATTGAATCAGGAGCTGGAGGATTCCGCCGGCCAGAGCCCCCCAAGCAAGGGCCACGACCAGGTCGGTGTCCCGTCCCATCCCCTTCCAGCCTAGATAAGACCCGGTCCCCACCATGGCGGTGATCAGAGCCAGATTCCAGGCCACCGGCGCCACGTAGGACACGAAGAACCGCCGGTGGCTGTTGAGAATCCCAAGGGCCCAGGCAGAGATCACCAGAATCGCGGTCATGGGAAAGAGAATCTGGACGAGTGTCACCGCCAGGTCCTGCATCCAGGGATCCCATTTCCAGTAGAGAACTGGAATGAGCAGAGGGGCCAGGAGAATCCCAATCAAGGCCAGGGAAAAAGCGACAACCGTCAGAATCCCCAGGCTGGCCCCGGCGAAGCGTCCGGCTTCCTCTTCCCTGCCCTGTTCCAGGTACTCGGCATAGATGGGTATCAGGGAAGCGCTGAGAGTACCCTCACCAAGGAGATTCTGGATGACGTTGGGCGTGCGAAGCGCGACCCTCCATACGTCGGCAATGGCGGAAGCCCCGAAGTAGAAGGCGAAGACCTGTTCCCGAACAAGTCCCGCGATCTTACTTAAGAAAATGCCCGCGCCAACCCAAAAGGCTGCGCGGGCGCTCCGTCCGTCACTTCGTCCGGTGTTAGCTCTCTTCGTCACCGGGTGGTAATGCTCCTGCCCCGCCGGGGCGTTCGTCCAGAAGTTGATGAAGGAACCGGCTTTCCTCCTCCAGGCGACCCATCTCCTGGGAGAGTCTTTCGATCTCCCCCTCCAGGTAGCCCACCCTCTCGCCCATGAGGTCGTCAGGGCGTTCCAGGCTGCGTCGCTCCAAACGGGATGCCAGAGCCCGGCCGACCTGGGAGTCCAGGACGATGGCCAGGATCGGAATCAGAAGGGCCAGGAACAGGATTATTTGCCAGAACATGCCGCCAACTTATGCAGAATGGGTGCCAAGATCCACTTTGAATTCATTCAGGAGGCTCCCGATGAGATCTGGACCATACCGTGTGAGGTAATAAAAGGCGTTGAGAGCCCGCTCCTGAGGCTTGCCGAAGGGGAAGATATGCCTCTGGGCCTTTCCGAGCTGTTCCAGGGCGATCTCGTTCTCCCGTTTGAGCGCCTGGAGTATCTTCTTCTCCGCTTCGTCGAAGGCCGCGAAGGATGTGTTTCGGGCCTGGGTCACCGGCCCTTTCAGGGTAGCGTCGATGGCTTGAACCGATTTGGTCAGAGCCCCGGCGCCCTTCCCAACAGCCCCCCGAATCTCCCCCAGAGCCTGGCGAACATCCGGGGGAACCTCTTCCATGGCGATCTCCGCCGCCAGTTCATGGAATGGTCGGGAGAGGGATTCGGGGGTGCGATGAAATTTCCCCAGTACCTTCCCAATTTTCGTCTCGATGAGGGTCGCCGAATGCCTGGGATGGACCACCGGCATTCGGATTCCATGGGCTTTGAAGAACTCCTTCAGCTGAGCGAAGTAAGACAGTTCTCCGGGGCCGGCTACGTAGCTAAGCGTTGGAAACAGGCTGCTTTCCACCACGGGACGGAGCAGGACGTTGGGGCTGAGAAGCCCCGGGTTCGCCGACGCCAGGGCTCGAACCTCATCCTCTGTCATCCTTGTGCCAGCTCTGTTCAGGCGAAATCCATCCCCGTCCCGGTAAAGACGATCACGGCCACGGTCGCCGTCGAAGAACAGGTTGACGCCCCCGTCCAGAACGGGAACCTGTACGTGGTATCCTTCCAACTCCAAATGAGAAGCCTCACGGGCCAGAAGGATCTCATGTTCCTCCGCTTCCTTCAGCTCCCTGAAGAGGACCGGCAAGGAGGCGGTCTTCAGTTTGGGATTTGCAGAATCCACGAAGACAATGGGCTGGTCCTTCAGAAGATCCTTCAAGACTCCGAGAAATCCCTGAGGGAGGGTCTTCCCGGAGGAGTAGGATTCCCGAATCAACTGGAAAAGAGGTGGGCTGAAATCGGTATCCGGCAGGGCCTCGAGGAAGGCTTCAACGGTCTCGGTTACGCCCTCCTCCAAAGGGATCGAGTGCAGAGACCTTTGCTCCGTACCCGGCTGAGCGGGGACCCGGAAGGTCTGGACCTCGTTTTCCACATTCAGAATATGGGTGTGGTCCGACTCGTCCCAATCGTGATCCTCCGAAGCGACCCAAAACAGTGCAAGGGTGGGTCGACCGAGGAGGTTTTCCAGCTCACCGGCTAGTTTTATCGCCGTGAGAGCCTTGTAGAGGCTATAGAGGGGTCCAGAAAAGAGCCCGGGCTGCTGACCGGTTGTGACGAAGTAGCCTCCCTCGTCCACAAAGCGACCAAGTCGGTCCTGGGCCGGCCCGGTAGAGGCTTCGATAAACTCGAGCGATCGGGCCCGTGCATCCTTGTGGAACCGCTGATCCACTTCCTGAGCCTTCTCCAAATAGGAGGTGGTGTCCCGGAACCCGCCTTCGAAGAAACGACAGATGTGGGGCTCCCCCCGGAGGTAGTCCTTTACGAGGGGCGGCCCTCCAGGAGGTCCTGACAGGATCTGGAGGTTCAATGGTCAGTCCTTTTTATTCCGGCGTTTAGGCCCCTTTATGGTAGGGCTCATTTCGGAGGATGGTTCCCGCTCGATAGAGTTGTTCAGCCAGCACCAACCTGGCCACCTCATGCGGGAGGGTCAGAGGTGACAACGAAAGCTTGAGGTTGGAGCGCTTCAGGATACCCTCCCCAAGGCCAAAGGCTCCCCCGATGACAAAAGACACGTTCTGAACCGAACGGACGCCCCGTTGGTCGAGGAAGGACGCCAGCTCTCTCGACCCCATGGGTCGTCCCTCCCGGGTGAGGGCGATGACCTCTCCCCCGGTCTTCTCCAGGCGAGCCATGAGACGTTCCTCTTCGGCCCGGCGCACTTTTTCGGCCTCGGCCTTCCGGCCTTTTCCCAGGCCGGCCTGAACCTCCTGGACCTCCAGCCGCCAGTACCGACCAGCCCGGGTCTCAAAATCCAGAGTGGCTTCTCTGAGGCTTCCCCGAGTTTTACCGACACAGAGGAGGTGGAGTCTCATTCCGCTCCGCCGCGGCGAGGATAGGTGGGGCCGGCCCTAAGGACCCTTCCAATGTGGTCCCAGAGGCGTTCCTCCCCTTCCAGGACCTCTACCCGCAGTTTGAGAACCTGGGTACCCGGAAGATCACCCTTGAAGGCGTGGAGCTTTACGGCGTCCTTCTCGGTAGTGACCAACGTGCGGCCCCTCAGCTGGTTCCGAATCTCCGTGACGTCCCCCCAGCTGTAGTCGTGGTGATCCGGGTAGGAGATCATCTCCCCTGGCCGCCCCGTGGCTTCGACAAGGATCGAGGAGAAGCCCCTCGGGTCGCCGATTCCGCAGACGGCCAGATGGTCATCCTCCGGGCCCGGGGCAGGTTCTCCATCCAGGTCCGTCCACCCGTCGGAGACAAAAGAGACCTTCACCGGAGCTTCCCTGAGGAAAGGTTCGAGGCGCATCTCCATCTCCACTCCGTGCCCTGGGTCTCCCCTCCCCTTCTGGGTGATGATGACCACACCGGCCCTGGATAGGGCGGAGAGGTCCTCCCGAAAGGGTCCACGGGGAAGAAGTCGGACCCTTTTGGGAGTGCTCGCCGCCACAAGGACAATGTCCAGTTCCCTACCGAGGCGCCGATGTTGGAATCCGTCATCCAGGACCACCACCGAGGCCCCCTTCTTGGCAGCCCTCCAGGCTGCATAAGCCCGGTCACCTTCTGCAATGACCAGGCAGTCCGGGTTCCATTGCCGGTGGAGGACCATCTCGTCTTCTCCATACCCTCGGGCCACAAGAGCAGGCTTTTCGCCCTTTGCTCGAAGAGCTTGGGCGAGCCAAGCGGAGAAGGGTGTCTTTCCACTTCCCCCCACGGTGAGGTTTCCGACCGAGATCACCGGGATAGGGGCCCTCTGGAGGGGCAGGATACCCCTATCGTACATTCGGTTCCGGAACCCCGAGCCCCGTTTGAATCCATACTCCAAGGGCAGCGTTAAAAGATTGAGGGTCTTCCCCAGCCCCCCGCCGCCACCAGCCCACCAACGCACCACCCACTCCCTGATGTGAACGGGCAGGGGTTTGGGCGTGCCGGCAATGGGCACTGGGGCGATTCCGTCGGCCTCTTCCGGCCAGGGAGTCAGTTCACTCCTGGCCATATATCTCCTCCCGAATTCCCGCTTCAGCGGGATTCAGCTCCAAGGTGAACCTGTTCAACTCCTCCTCCAGCTCAAGCGCTATGTCCTTCAGGTCCTCCTCGGATGCATCCCGGGGGACCCATCTCGGCGCCCCATACCGAATCCGAAGTCTGGAGAAAGGCTTCGGAATCATAAATCGGTCCCAGCTTTTCAGGTACCAGGCCCGATCAGCGCCGACGGTAATCGTCACTATGGGGATACCCGAGAGTTGAGCAGCAACAAGGGCGCCCCATTTGAACTCATGCCGTGGGCCTTTGGGGCCGTCGGGCGTGAAGCCCAGGACCTTTCCCGCTTTCGCTGCCCGAAGAATCGACCTCAACCCCTTCGCCCCTCCTCGGGAACTGGACCCTCGGGCCGTCTCAAAGCCGTGTCGGTGGATGATCTGGGTGGTGTACTCTCCATCCGAGTGTTCACTCACCAGCACCACGATTCCCTCGTTCCTGTGGTGGTGAACCAGGGACAGGAGCTGGCCGTGCCAGAAGGCAAAGATGAAGGGCTTCCCCTCCCGACGAAACGGCAAAAAGTGTTCGGCGCCCTCTTTCTTACAGCGGACAAAGGGGAAATAGGCGCCCAGTAGGCCCCTGCCGAGAAAGCCGGACATCCGGAATTGGAAGGTTTTCCAGTCCATGTCAGTCCCGCCCTTCCCGGGCCTCGGGAATCCCGGGCCGGTTTCGGAGGACCTCTACCGCCAGATCCGCTACCCGGCCAGATGCACCGGGGGTTCCGAGGGAATCCTTGATCCGTGCCAACCCCTCGAGTGTGGCTTTTCTCGTTTTCGACGCGGGATCGAGAAGGGGACGAAGAAGGGTAAGGAGATGTTCCGGCGTGGCCTCACTCTGCAGGACCTCCGGAACCACCCTCTCCCGGGCTACCAGATTCGCCAAAGCGATGTGGGGGACCCTGACCATCCTCTTGGCAAGGAAGTATGTCAGCGGGTTGGTTTTATATACGGTGACAAAGGGAATCCCCGCCAAAGCCGCTTCCAATGTGGTGGTCCCGGATTTCACCAGGGCAGCCGTTCCGTGCGCCAGGAGTCCCGCTCCATCCTCCACTACGGTGACTCCGGGCCGGATCAAGCTCTCGGGATCGATGGAGGTAGCCTGGGCGACGGCGAGTTGGACATCGGGCCTCTCTTCCCGAATCCGGATGCCCGTTTGGTAGAACAGCTCCCAGTGTCTCCTGACTTCCTGTTTTCGGGATCCAGGGAAAAGTGCGAGAATGGGGCGGTCCGCTTCCAGGCTTTGGGCGGAACAGAAATCCTCCCGGTCCTGGCCCCCGTCACCGTGCTCCAGGAGGGGGTGCCCCACGAAGACCGGCCTGCCCCCAACGTCCCGAAAGATCTTCTCCTCGAAGGGAAGAATTACGGCGATGCGCTCTGCGTCCTCCGCGAGCCTATGGGCCCGCTTGGCCTTCCATGCCCATACCTGGGGAGCGATGTAGTAGAGGACCGGGATTCCCCGGGCCTTGGCTTCTCGAGAAATGCGAAGGTTCAGGCCGGGGTAGTCGATGGGGAGTACGAGGTCGATGCCGCCTTCGGCCAAAAGCGTTTTCAGCCGCTTCTCCAACTTCAGAAAGAAGGGGAGATGGCGGACAACCTCGGCAAAGCCCATGACGGCGAGTTGGTCCAGGCCCACCAGGATTTCCACCCCCGCCGCCGCCATTCGGTCTCCGCCCAGTCCCAGGAGGGTGGCTGAAGGCCAGCGTTCACGGAGGGCCCGGGCCACCTGGGCACCGTGAAGGTCCCCGGAGTCTTCCCCGGCCAGCATCAGGATAGCCGGACGGCCCGACACGGCTTGCTCCCGGTCAGAAACGAAAGCTCAGGTACCAGACAACCAAGATCACCACCGCAAAGAGCATGATCAGAGCCCTGGGGGTCTTCCCCTTTTGGGCGTCGATCCACTCCTTTTTTCGCTTACGCCGAATGCGAATGAGCGACATGGGACCGAATCCTATCCTCGATGGAAAGAGTGACCGCCAGGGCTTCCCGGCCGTCGGCGCCTGAGACTGCCGGCTCCCGGTGCCCCAGACAGGCGTCCCGGAAGCTCTCCAGCTCACTCCTGAGAGGCTCGACCCGCTCTCCTTGCAGAGGAATTCGCTCGATCAGAGCTTCCATTCCCCCTTCGGGAATACCGTCCAGGAAACCGCTGGCCCCGGAAAAGCTTGGGAGATCTTCCTTCAAGCGCAAAAACTCACCGGTTCCGTCGGCCAGGTTCAGGCTCAGGTATCCGGACCGCTGGAAGATTCTGAGTTTCCGCATCCTCTCGAGGGAGACCCGACTGGCAGTGAGATTGGCAACGGCGCCCCCCTTGAAGGTCAGGCGGGCGTTGGCGATATCAACATTGGGGGTCAGAACGGGGAGGCCTGTCGCTGCGATGTCCTCGATGGGATCCCCCACCAGGCCGCAGACGAGATCCACGTCGTGAATCATGAGGTCCAGCACCACTGCAACGTCGGTGCTTCTGGGCACAAACGGTGCGATCCGGTGGGACTCGATGAAAAGAGGGCTCTCCAGGTACTCGGAGGCGGCGAGAATGGCCGGGTTGAACCTCTCAACATGTCCGATCTGGACCAAGGCCCCTGTTCCCTGTGCTGCCTGGAGGATCCGGTCAGCAGCATCCAGATCCGGCGCCATGGGCTTTTCGATGAGTACATGGACACCTCGTTCCAGGGCAGGGACCGAAACCGCTTCGTGGGCAATCGTAGGAACGGCTACGACCAAGGCGTCCACGCGGTCCAGGAGACTCTCCAGCGTGTCGTGGCTCTCGATTCCCAGCTCACGACTCACCTCATCCGCTCGTTCTGGACGGGTCTCGAAAAACCCTTTCATCTCGGTCTGAGCAACATCTCTGAGAATCCGGGCATGGTGGAAGCCCAGACTGCCAGTCCCCACAACGCCGATTCGGAGCTCCCCGGACGTTTCGGACATCAGGTCGTGACTCCCCGTTGACTGGTTCGGATGAAAGAAAGGAAATGTCGGACCTCAGGGAAATCCTCAGCTTCCGCTTCGGCTTGCTCCAAACCCTGGGAGAGGGGGAGACTTCCCTGGAAGACTGCTCTGTAGGCGTTCTTCAGGGCCTGCCGAACCTCCCGGGATAACCCCCTTCGGTCCAAGCCAATACTGTTCAACCCATAGAGCTTCGTGGGGCTTCCGGCCACTCTTGTATAGGGGGGCACGTCTTGAGAGACTCTGGAAGCTCCACCGACAAAGGCGTGGGCCCCGATTCGAGCGAATTGATGAATGGCGGTAAGGCCTCCCACAATGGCCCAGTCTTCGATGAGGACGTGTCCGGCCATATTCACGGCATTGGCGATGACCACATGGTTCCCAATCTGACTGTCGTGGGCTATGTGGGAATAGGCCATCAGGAGGCAATCGTCTCCAACCACAGTCCGTCGGAGATCGGCCGTACCCCTGTTCAGAGTGGCGTACTCCCGGATTACCGTCCGGTCGCCCACCACCAGGACCGTGTCTTCACCCCGATACTTGAGGTCCTGAGGGTCTGTGCCCAGGACGGCACCCTGATGCAAATGGCAGCCGGCACCGATGGTGGTGTCCTTCTCCACCAGGACGTGGGCTCCGATACGGGTTCCGGCACCCACCGTCACCCGAGGGCCGATCATGGACCAGGGCCCGATTTCCACCCCTTCCCCGATAGCCGCTTCAGGGTCGATGATGGCGGAAGGGTGAATGATGGTTTCCTGGGTGCTCTCCGTTCCCAATGCTTTATCACTCATCGCTCTACAATCCGTGCCATTAGATCTGCCTCAGCTACCACCTTGCCATCCACCAGTCCTCTTCCTCTCATCTTGCAGATGTGGCGTTTGAACTGGAGCATTTCCAATTCGAAAACCACCTGATCGCCCGGAACCACGGGGCGGCGCCACTTCACGTTGTCCAGGGCCATAAAGTAAACGATGTAGTCTTCCGGCTTCTCTACAGCGTCCATTAGGAGCAGGCCCCCGACCTGCCCCATGGCTTCGATGATGAGGACCCCGGGCATGATGGGGTGACCCGGAAAATGGCCCTGGAAGAAGGGTTCGTTGATGGTCACGTTCTTGATGCCGACGATCCTTTTTCCCGTCTCCACTTCTACGATCCTGTCCACCAGGAGCATGGGGAAACGGTGCGGCAGGTATTGCATGATCTGCTTCGCGTCCAGAATCGGCGCACCGGAGGCTCTGGCCACAGCTTTCTTGATGGCCCGGGCCAAAGCGACGTTCCCATGATGGCTCGGGCGTTCAGCGACGATGTGGAGGTCCAGTGAGGCGCCCAGAAGCGAAAGGTCCCCCACCATATCTCCTACCTTGTGACGGAGGAATTCGTCAGGGAACCTCAGTTCGTCGTTCAGCACACCTTTCTCATCCAGAACAACAGTGTTCTCCAACGAGGCTCCCAGGGCCAGGCCCCGGGCATGGAGGATCTCCGCGTCGGACTTGAAGCCGAAGGTCCTGGCCGGGGCTATCTCCTGTGCAAACGCACCCTCGCTGAAATAGAAGGTCCCGAACTGACGGCCGATGCCCGGGTGGTCGAATTCGATGGTGGCTGAAATCCGTAGGCCATCCCCAGGGGAGGCAACGTAGAACTCACCCGAATCCAGCTTGAGAGTGATCGGTTCCGGAAGCTGGATCACAGCCCGAGGTGATCCCTGATCTTCGACTCCCACTTCTTCGAGTGCTTTCAGATACTGGGCAAAGGATCCGTCGAGAATCGGGGGTTCGGGTCCTGAAAGCTCCAAAAGGGCGTTGTCCACCCTCATGGCGGCGAGAGCGGCCATCACGTGCTCGACGGTCTGAACCTTGGCCTCGCCCTCCCCGATAGTGGTTCCCAGTTCCGTTCCTACTACATGGCCAAGATCTGCCTGGATTTCCGGGCCTCCCTCCAGGTCGGTCCGCTTGAAACGAATTCCGGTCCCGGCATCGGCTGGGAGGAAGGTAAGGGTCGCTGGAGCGCCGGAGTGGACCCCGATCCCCTGTACTGAGACCGTTTTCTTGATGGTGTGCTGATTACCGTGGCTCATTCGCCTCAGACCTGTACGCTTTTTGCGGCTTCAGAGGAGTGGATCAAGCCGCCTGATGCCCCGAGAAATTTGGAGTATAGCCCGGATAATCTAACATAACCGAGGGTGTTCTGGGACCTTGTGCTCAAGCTTCTTCGGATTCTTCCAGCCGGGCCAGCCGTTCTTCAAGGCCCTTCACTCGCTTAAGCGCATCCGGGAGTCTGTAGAGATTCGCGGTGGCCCGAAGGAACTCCCGGTTCTCCCGTGCGGGAAACCCCGCGACGGTCCTGCCTGCAGGCACGTCACCGATCACGCCCGTTTGAGCGGCCAATTTCGCTCCGGCTCCGATATCCAGATGACCGGCGAGGCCAGCTTGTCCACCGATCATCGTGCCATCCCCGATATCGATGGATCCGCCTATTCCGACTTGGGCCGCTATCAAAACCGACCGACCGACCCTGACGTTGTGACCCACCTGGACCAGATTGTCGATCTTGGTGGAGGCGCCGATTTCCGTTCGCCCGATAGAACCCCGGTCGACACAGCTGTTGGCGCCCACCTCCACGTCATCCCCGATCACACAGGCTCCAACCTGAGGTACCTTCCGAATTCCCCCCTCCGCCGGAACGTAGCCGAATCCGTCTGCACCGATGCGTACTCCGGCATGGAGTACGACCCTCGATCCAAGGACTGTGTTCGGGTACAGGACCACGTGGGGGTGAAGAACCGACTGGTTCCCGACCACGCAATTCTCTCCTACCACCGAGTGGGCACCGAGTCGTACCCCATCCCCCAACGACGTCCCGTCGCCGATTACGGCGTAGGGGCCTATGGTGAGCTCTTTCCCCAATGCGACACCCTTCCCCAGGACCGCAGTCGGGTGGATGCCCGGTTCAGGCGGGGCCTCTGGGAAGAAGTGGGCGAGTAGGGGGAGAACCGCTTGCCGGGGGTCTTCCACCACCACCCGGCTCGGGTGGGTCTCAACTGCGGCGGCCAGTGCCTGGCTGACCAGGAGAACCCCCGCCTCGGTTCCATCGAAATCCCGAAGGTACCTGGGGGTGGTGAGGAAGCCAAGATCGTCCGCCCGGGCCTGGCTGAGGGGCGCGATCCCACTGACCTGAACCGAGGGATCCCCCTCGATTCGTCCTCCTGCCAGCTTCGCCACCTGGCCGGCCGAAAGAGTTGGACCTTCCTGGATACCCTTCACAACGTCCGTCACGGGCCCGTCCTTTTTAACGCCAGAGTTGACTTCCGCCCATCAGGCAACCGGAGCCCAAGGACAAGAAAGAGAGCCCACTGGCCTTCCTCTCGGAAGGCCAGTGGGCTCCATGACATTTCGGCCAGGAACAGGTCCTAAAGCCGGTCCGAACCACCGGGTGCGACCGCAGTTTGAAGCCTTCTGACCACCTCAGCCGTGAGGTCGAGAGCAGGATCGGCCGAAATGATCCCTTGGGCTGCGACATCAAAAATCATCGAATAGTTGCCTTCGGCCCGAATGTCCTCGATGGCCGCAGTGATTCTCTCCATCACCGGTTCAACAAGCTCAGCCTGCCGGACACCGGCCTGCTGCTCCAGTTCGGTGATCCTCTGCTGGTATTGGGCCTGTTTGAGCCGGATTTCTTCCTCTCGGTTCGCTTTGGCATCGTCCGAGAGCATGGCCTGTTGCTGCTCGTACTGCTCCACCAGCCTCTGGAGATCCTCACCCAGTTGCTGAACCTCAGCCTGGTAGGTCGCCAAGGAAGCCTCGAACTGCTGTTGAGCCGTCTGGGCAGAGGGATCCTGTTCCAAAATGGCTTGGGAATCGATATACCCGATCTTGAGGTTGGCCTGGGCCGAGGCCGCCGAGGCCAGGGCCAGGACCAAAAGTACGGGCAAAAAAACCTTAATGGCACGCATCAGATAATCTCCACGTTTCTGCAGGAGGCCTGTTGACGGGCGGCCTCATGTTTTTCTTAGAACCCCGGGCCCATCCTGAAGTGGAGCTGCCAACCCGGTTCGGTTTTGTCGAAACCGTAGGCGTAGTCCAGTCCAATTGGCCCAAATGGCGTCACCAATTGTACACCCAAACCCGCTCCACGGAAGAGGCGACTTGGATCAATGCTCTTCGGATCGGACCAGACATTCCCGACGTCGAAGAAGCTTGAGAGGGAAATGTTGTCACTCACCCGAATCGCAAACTCGCCAGTGGCGGACAAAAATGCATTCCCCAGCCGTTGAATGTCGGCGATTTCTCTCGACCTCTCAGGGTAGTACCCCAAAGGCGTGATAGAGGTCTCATCGTAGCCCCTCAGGTTCTCGCCGAATTGAACTCCACCCATCCAGAACCGGTCGAAGGGGAAGTTCGAAACGTCCCCAAACACCGCCCCGGCTTTCAGGTGAAGCCCCAAGGTGAACCGGATGGCGCTGGATCCGGGGGTGTCGCCCCCTACCTGTCCGATCGGGACGTACCAGGCGCTTTCCAACAGGTGCCGGAGGAAATCACCGTCCCCTCCCAGGATTCCTCCGTTGAACTCCGAATTCCAGCTCTGCCGGGAGCCCATGGTTGGGAAGATCGGGTGGTTGAGGTTGTTTCTGGTGATTCCAATGGAGATCTGGCTCTGAGTCCCCGGAGGAAGACCAAACAGCGATGTGTCGTCGGTACTGCTGAACAGCTTGTACTCGGTCCTGGCCAAAGAATACCCGACCATCAACTGGGTCCGGAGAGACCATGGGACCGGGAAGCCGAGCCGGAAGGAAAATCCTTGCCGCTTTCGGCTACCCGTGGCGAACTGGAAAAACCGGTCTCTGGAACTGAAGAGGGACAGGGTTCCACTTGTCCTGGACTGCCACAAGGCCGGGTCGGTGAAGGAAAGCGTGAAGGAGTTGATGTAGCGGCCGAAATCCCAGCGAAGATGCCCCTGCTTGGCCTGCCCAAAGAGGTTCGGCTGGTCATATCCCAGGAACCCTGACACACCGGTTCCGCCGCCGACGGCGGTCCCGAAGTTGATGGAGCCGGTCTGCTTCTCCTCCACATAGAACGTGATATCCACGTCACCTGTAATGTCATCCGGCACGATATCAGGGAGCGGCATGGGTTGTTCGAAAAACCCCAGAGCGCCGATGCTCTGGTAGCTTTGGAGGAGACGGTCCTGGCTGTACACGTCTCCGGGGAGGGCGTAGATCCTCTCCCGAATAACTCGCTCATGAGTGTATTCGTTGCCAACAATCCGGATCTTGTTGATGTAGGCAGGATTCTGTTCGGTGATCAGCCACCCGGCCCGGACCATGGGCGGTTCCCCCTCCACCGCATCGAGCTTCTCGATCCAGGGTTCGACCTTAGCGTAGAGGTACCCTTCGTTGTTGTATGCCTGTCGAACGTCGAAAACCGCCTCTTCGAACTTCTGGGCGTCGAAGAAATCCGCCTCCTCTTCCGACTCACCACCGAGGCCCAGCGTGCTCAGTAGGCCACCTTCCTGGCGGGCGAAGTAGAGCTCGATTTGCTCCGTTGTGAAATGGCGGTTGCCCTCGATCACGAACTCGGAAAGGTGGTACTGCGGACCCTCGTCCACCACCAGTTCGACGCGGGTTTTCCCGGTCTGGGGATCGACGACGAGGGTGTCGGAAAGAACCACGAAATCGATGTGTCCGTGGCGGCGGTACAGGGCCGGAATGGCGTCGACCAGATCCATCTGGAACGCCTGGGCATCATAGGAACCACCCCGGAACCAGAAGAACCCTTCCTTCTTGGTACTCATGGCCCCTACGATTTCCTGGTCAGTCAGGGCCTCATTCCCCACCACCACCACTTCGGCGATGGTGATCCTGTTTCCCTCCTCCACTTCCAGGAGGAGGGTCACATGGCCTGGTTCGCCTTCCACATCAGCCATGGTCTCTTCGATGCGGGCGAAGGGAATCCCTTTTTTTGACAGTTCCGAACGGATGAACTCTTTGGCAGCCATCACCCGGACGGGGGAGTAAGGCTGGTTCGCCTGCAGTCCGGTCGTATCCCTGACCGTCGATTCCGAGGCGTTTTGCAGCCCCACGATGTCCACCCGCCGAACAAGGAGCTGCTCCTCCACCTCCAGAACCAGGGTCACGGGTTCGTTAGCCGCGCCCTCCGCCCGCACAACGATGTCGGCGAACTGACCGGTAGCGAAGAGGGCTTTGATGCCTGTCTGGATCTCACGGTAGGTGACTACACTCCCTGCCTGAAATCCCAGGGTTCCAACGATGGTCGCTACCGCCAGGCGGGAGTTTCCCACCACCGCGATGGAATCTATCTGTACGTCAGGGACGCCGGTTGTTGTGGGGTTGTCCTGCGCCTCTAGCCGGCTTGCGCCACCCAGAACAAAGAAAGCCAAAGCGGCAATCCAAGTCCTTTTGCTGAAGGTGGCTTTGAAGAAAAGCATTGTTGTGTCTTTTCCCCTGCTGTTTCTAACCGTCAGGTCTTGGTTGGGGACGTGGCCGCAAGTGAGAGCTCTTCTCCTTCGGCATTCACATCCACACCGATTTCATCCCCCTTCGCAAACTCAGCAAGGAGGATTTTCTCCGAGAGTGGATCCTCAAGGTACCTCTGAATCGCCCGCCGCAAAGGCCTTGCCCCGAATTTCTCATCGAAGCCCTTCTCCACAAGAAACTCCACCGCCGCGTCGGAGAGCTCCAGCGTGAGCCGCTCCTCCGCCAGGCGGTCGCGTACGTCCCCCAGGAGGATATGGACGATCTGCCCGATTTCTTCCCTCGTAAGAGGGTGGAAAACGATGGTATCATCAACCCGGTTCAAAAATTCCGGATTAAAAGCCCGTTCCACCTCGATCTTTACCTTGTCCCGAATAATCTCGTAGGTGGACTTCGGATCCTGGGTATGGAAACCGAGTCCGCCGCCCTTGGAAATTTCCCGGGCGCCAAGGTTGGAGGTCATGATAAGAACAGTGTTCTTGAAATCAATGACCCGCCCGTAGTTGTCCGTGAGATGTCCCTCGTCCAGCACCTGGAGGAGAATATTGAAGATATCCGGGTGGGCCTTCTCGATTTCATCCAATAGAACGACCGAGTAGGGTCGTCTTCGCACGGCCTTGGTGAGAGCGCCGGAATCCTCATACCCTACATAGCCCGGGGGGGCACCGATGAGTCGTGACACGGAGAACTTCTCCATGTACTCACTCATGTCCACCCGGATAAGAGCTTCTCGATCGGAAAAGAGGAACTCTGCCAGAGCACGGGCCAGTTCGGTCTTCCCCACCCCTGTGGGTCCGCTGAAAATGAAAGAACCGATGGGTCGCCGGGGATCTTTGAGGCCGGCTCTGCTCCGCCGAATGGCCCTGGAGATCGAGGCGATGGCATCATCCTGACCCACCACCCTCTTGTGGATCTCATCCTCCATGTGGACCAGACGATCCGTTTCGGCTTGCTGAAGGCGGGTAATCGGAATGCCCGTCCAACGGCTGACGATAAAGGCCACTTCCTCTTCGCCGATTTCGGGGCGGTGCTGCCTGCGCTCCTCCTCCCAGGCCTCTTTCCGGCTCCGGATCTCGTCCTGAAGCTCCCGTTCCCTGTCCCTCAACTCGGCAGCTTTTTCGAAGTCCTGATCCCGGATGGCCTCTTCCTTCTTCTCGGCGATCTCGGCGAGGGACTCTTCCAGTTCCTCGACCTCCGGGGGCGGAACCTGACTGGCGATGCGGGCTCTGGCACCAGCTTCATCGATCACATCGATGGCTTTGTCGGGCAGAAAGCGGTCGGTGATGTACCGGTCGGAGAGGCGGGCGGATTGATCCAGTGCTTCGTCCGGGAAGGTGACTCGGTGATGATCCTCATAGTGCGGCCGGAGCCCCTTGAGGATCTCAACCGTCTCTTCCACCGTGGGAGGATCCACGATAATGGGCTGGAATCTCCGTTCCAGGGCCCCGTCCTTCTCGATGTATTTCCTGTATTCGTTCAGCGTCGATGCGCCGATGCACTGCAACTCCCCCCGGGCCAAGGCCGGCTTCAACATATTTGAAGCGTCGATGGCTCCCTCCGCCGCGCCCGCCCCGACCAGCGTGTGAAGCTCGTCGATGAACAGGACCACGGTCCGGTTCTGGGAGATTTCGTTCATCACTGCTTTTAGCCGTTCCTCGAACTGCCCTCGATACTTGGTGCCGGCGATGACGGCGGCCATATCAAGGGCAAGGACCCTATGGTCTTTGAGGGCCTCCGTCACCTCCCCCCGGGAGATGAGTTGGGCAAGGCCCTCCACGATGGCGGTTTTTCCCACGCCGGGCTCTCCGATGAGGACCGGATTGTTCTTTTTCCGGCGACAGAGGATCTCCACCACCCTTTCGATCTCATCAAGGCGCCCAATGGTTGGATCGAGTTCTCCACGACCTGCCAGATCGGTGAGGTCCCGGCAGAAATGATCCAGGGCAGGAGTCTTGGATTTCTTGTCTCCCTTCCCTGCCGGAGTGTCGGTTCCGGGAATCACTCCGCCGATGCCGGCGGGCTCAGCGGGGCCGACGTCCGAGCCCAGGATCTTGACGGTTTCGGACCTCGCTTCCTCCAGGGTGACCCCCAGGGAATTGAGGACCTGAGCCGCGATTCCCTTCTCTTCCCGAAGAAGCCCGAGAAGGAGATGCTCCGTTCCCACGTAGGAGTGGCTCATTTCCCGAGCCTCAGCCATGGCGTATTCCAGCACCTTCTTCGCCCGAGATGTATAGGGGAGCTCTCCAAGGGCGATGGTGGCTTTGCCCTTTCGCACCGACTCTTCCACCCCCTCGTGAATCGCATCCAGGTCCACGGTGAGTTTCGTGAGAACGGCAGCGGCTACACCCTCCCCTTCCCGGATCAGGCCCAGGAGGATGTGCTCGGTTCCCACATAGTCATGCTGGAGCCGGATGGCCTCTTCTCTGGCCATGGCCAGAACTTTTCGAACGCGGTCGGTGAAGTTGTAATTCATGGGCTCTCGGGACTGCTTTCCTCGTCGAAAGAAACTACCCCCTCCTTGGCCAGGACCCGTCGCACATAACTCGCTCTGTGCGCGTCACACTCGGGAGGGGGAAGATCGCGACCCGCTGCCTGCTCGAGATGAGCGGTCTGCGAGTAGATCATGATTTTGTTTACGGTATATACTCGAAGACCCGGGAGAAGTTTCAGGCTGGCGCCAAGGCGAACGCCGCTCAGAAGGTTTACCAGTTCTTCGAAAGAAAGGGACCGGGCGAACCGGAGTAAGCCATAGGCCCGCCATATTTTGTCCTGGGTCACCGCGGCGGCTTCTTTGAGCAAAACCTGCCTGGCTTGTTCCTCATACTGAATCACCTGTCTCACGATCTGGTCCAGATGATCGACCAGGTCTTCCTCCGTCTTCCCCAGGGTCGTCTGGTTGGACAGTTGGAAGAAGTTCCCCACCACCTCCGAGCCCTCGCCATAAAGGCCTCGGAATGTCAGGCCGACCTGGTTCAAACCCTTGAGGACCTGTCCGATCTCCTTGGTCAGAACCAGCCCCGGAAGATGCATGAGAACCGAGGCTCTCAGCCCTGTCCCGACGTTGGTGGGGCAGCTGGTCAGGAACCCGAACTCCTGGTGGTAGGCCATGGGAAGCTGGGTACCGAGTTCCTCATCGACCCGATCCACCAGCGTCCAGGCGTCCTGGAGCCGGAGTCCAGAAAGAAGAGATTGGAGTCGGAGGTGGTCCTCCTCGTTTACCATGACACTGGTGGGTTCCGTGGCCGAAAGAACCACGGCCGATCCCCGAGAGGGAGGCCCCTTCGGCCCGCCCAGAAGATCCTCGGAAACGAGTCGCCGTTCCAAGAGGATTTGCTGGGTCCTCGGGGCGACTTCGGCCAACTCAAAGAGGGTGGCACCCTTCAGGCACCCGCATGCGTCCTTTGCCGTTTTGATCTGGCCCAGGACAGCCTCCCTGTCATTCACCCGCGCCCTGGGGCCGAAGGCATGGCCCTGGAGGTTCCGGGCAAGCCGGACCCGGGTGGAGAGAACGATGTCCGACTTCGGGCCGCTGGCGTCCAACCAACCCAATCCGTAGTCCGGGATCGTGATCAAATCATCCATGTGTGGCTCAGGTCGCTGGCTCGAGGGTCCGGATCTGATCCCGGAGTTCGGCGGCTCTTTCGAAATCTTCCGTCTCAACAGCCCGGGACAATTTCCGACGCAGGGCGGTCAGACGTTGCTCCCGGTCCGAAACGCTGGGGTCTGGGGGGAGGTAGACCTTGCCCACGTGCTGGGTGCTCCCGTGGATCCGCCTCAGGAGGCCCCTCAGATAGGTCTCGAAGGTGGAATAGCATTGGGGGCACCCCAAGCGCCCCAGGCGTTTGAAATCGGCTGTGGAGAGGCCACAGAAGGGACAGGAGAGATCCTCCTGGGGACTTCCTTCGGCTTCGAAGAGATTGTCCCCACCCATCTTTGCCAGAAAGTCGGTCAGGGGGAGGTTGGGGGACTTGATCGAGGTCTGAATCCCCTTCTCAGCGGCGCACTTCTCACAGAGGTGGGTCGTCGTCGTCTCTTCGTTTTCCACCCGAGTCAGGTGAACGACAGCTCCGGGTTCTCCGCAGTTGTCGCACACGTTCTCCGGTTGATCCTTTTCCACCAATCTACGCGCCCCCCGAAAAGGCCTCAGAGCCGTCTTGCGGCTCGCCGTTATGGAGAAACCCGTCTTTGAGCTCCAAGATCCGATCCGACTTTCTTGCGAGATCCAGATTGTGGGTCACCAGGACCATGGATGTGCCCTGCTCCTCCCTCAACCGGAAGAGCAATTCGTGCAGGTCCCGGCTCGTATAGGCGTCCAGATTCCCAGAAGGCTCATCAGCCAGGAGGATCAGAGGGTCGTTGGCTAAGGCCCGAGCCACGGCGACCCGTTGTTGCTCCCCACCCGAGAGTTGGGTCGGCATATGATCCAGGCGGTGGGAGAGGCCCACGGAATCCAGCAACTCCCGGGCACGGTCCATCGATTCGTCCCGGGAGCTTCCACTGATCCGGCATGGGAAGGCCACGTTTTCCAGTGCAGAGAAGTCTCGCAGCAGGTGGTGGAACTGAAACACGAAGCCGACAAAGCGATTCCTGATCCTCGCCCTGGCATCCTGGTCCATTTCCGACAGTGCTTCCCCGCCAACAACGACTTTCCCGTCCGTTGGGCGATCCAGCGCTCCAAGTAGATGAAGAAGGGTGGATTTCCCGACGCCGCTGGCACCAACAATGGCTACGACTTCCCCTGCCGAAACCGTGAGATCCACCCCCTTCAAAATCCTGAGTTCGCTCCCGTCACCGGCGATGAAGGACTTCTTCAGGGCCTGGGCCTCCAGCGGCGGCATCTCTCCGGTGGCGTTGGGAGAAGTGGGCGCTGAGCTATTCATGGCGAATGGCCTCCACCGGCTCGAGGCTCGCGGCCTGGCGGGCAGGATATATGGTGGCCGCAAAAGCCACAGCCACGCTCGCCAGGAAGATCACGAGAACATCCGAGAAGTGCAGGGCCACCGGGAGGCGGTCCACGAAATACACATCCGGTGGGATCTTGATGATCTCGTAGGTATCCAGAAGCCAAGCCAGGAAACATCCCAGGGCAGTCCCGATCGACGTCCCGATCACTCCGATCCAAACCCCCTGGAGTACGAAGACCCGTAGGATGCGTTTGTTGGTCATGCCCATGGACTTGAGGATGCCGATCTCCCGGGTTCGGTCCACTACGACCATCACCAGCGTGCTGACGATATTGAAGGAGGCTACCACAACGATCAGGAAGAGGATTACCCACATGGCCAGTTTTTCGAGGGCCAGGGCCGAGAAAAGGGCCCGGTTGGTTTCGGCCCAGGATTGTGCGTCGTAGGGGAAGCCAAGGCGCTCCTGGAGTTTGGAAGCCAACTCCGGGGCCGACCACGCGTCAGTTGTCCGGACACCGATCCCGGAAATCTGATCCACGTCCAGTGTCCCCATGAGGTCCTGAACGTCGGTCAGATGAGCGTAGAGATTCCCGATATCGTACTCGTACATACCGGTAGTGAAGTGCCCGGTGACCTCGAACTCCCGCATGGCCGGCCTGTATCCACCGAATGGATCCCGTTGGATGTTCTCCATGGACATGAGCAGGACGGTGTCTTTGGCAAAGATGAGCATCCGCTCCGCCAACCCCGACCCGATGAGCAGTGGCGGAAGGCCCGACTCAGTCTCACCCAGGGGGAGTTCCCCGGAGCGGATCCGCTCCTCTATTCCCGTTGCGGCCTCACCAAGGCTTCCCAGATCGATGCCATAAAGTTGGGCCGGTTGGGCGTAGTCTTCCGTGGTTGTGAGGGCGACCTGCGTGAGGGCGAAGGGCGTGGCTGTAACCACTCCTTCCACTTCCCGGATCGAATCCAGAACCGGCCGCCAGTCCTCCATCCGGAGGGACCCACCGAAATACTCCAGGACCAGTACGTGGGGATTCACATCGAGGATCTTATCCTGGAAGTCCTCTTTGGCTCCAGTCATGACAGCGATCACGACGATAAGAGCGGTCACTCCCACGGTGACCCCACCCAGGGAGACCCAGGTGATGAACGACAGGAACCTCCCGCCCCTGCGGGGAGCCAGATATCGTCGAGCGATGTCCCAGGCAAGCTTCATAAGGATTCATCGGGGCCCGGAGCCCCCTACTCCTCCGTTCGAAGGACCGGGAAGAGGATCACATCCCGGATTGAGGCCTGATCGGTGAGGAGCATTGCGAGTCGATCCAAGCCCATTCCGACTCCCCCGGTGGGCGGGAGCCCGTACTCGAGGGCCCGGATGTAATCCTCGTCCACCTGGTGAGCTTCGTCGTCTCCCCGAGCCATCAAGCCCGATTGCTCCTCGAAACGTTTTCGCTGGTCGATGGGGTCGTTGAGCTCGGAGAAGGCATTAGCCACCTCCTGCCCTACCACAAAAAGCTCGAACCGTTCCGTAAGTGGCTCGTAGTCCCGATGGCCCTTTGCCAGGGGGCTGAGCTCTTTGGGGTGGTCCAGGACGAACGTCGGTTGAGTTAGTTCTTCCTGAACCAGGGCTTCGAAGAGTTTGTCCAGTAGCTTTCCCCTTCCGGCTCCGTCCAGCTCGGGGATTTTGAGTTTCCGAGCCCGGTCCTTGAGATCGGCCTCTTCCATCTCCATGGGGTCGGCACCCAGGGCGTCAGCGAGGGAATCCACCAACCGAATCCGCTTGAAAGGTGGCTCGAAGCTTATCTCCTGGCCCTGGTAGGAGGCGGTCCGGCTGCCGAGAACCCGATCGGCAACGTGGACGATGAGTCGCTCCACCTGGTCCATCATGTCATGGTAGTCGGCAAAAGCCTGATAGAATTCCAGCATGGTGAACTCGGGGTTGTGAAAGCGGGAAAGCCCCTCGTTCCTGAAGTCTTTGGCGATTTCGTAGACCCGGTCGAATCCACCCACGATGAGCCGCTTGAGATAGAGCTCATCGGCGATTCTCATGTACATGGTTCGATCGAGAGCATTGTGCTTGGTCACGAAGGGCCGGGCCGTGGCGCCCCCGTAGAGGGGCTGAAGGGCCGGCGTCTCCACTTCAAGGAAGTTTTCCCCGTCCATGAATTCCCGAACCGCCGTCACCATCTGGCTTCGGGCCCGGAACACCTCCCGGACCTCCGGGTGAACCGCCAGGTCCGCATATCTTTGGCGGTAACGAGATTCGATGTCGGAGAAACCGCTGTGTACGATGCGTTCTCCTGTTTCCGGGTCTTCCTCGGATTTCCCGTAAGGAAGCGGCCGGAGGGATTTGGCCAGGAACTCCCAGCCGGTCGCTCTGACCGTGACCTCTCCAGTTCTGGTTCGGAACAGGGGGCCTTCAACTCCGATCCAGTCTCCCAGGTCCACCAGATCCATGATGGTCTGGAAGGCGTCTTCGCCCAAAACGTCCTTCCGGAAATACACCTGGAGAGTTCCGGTCCCGTCTTCCACGTGGCCGAAGGCGGTTTTCCCGTGGCCACGGAAGCTTTTGAGCCGCCCCGCCGTACGCACCGACGGGCCGCGGCCGTCTTCGCCCAGGGTCCCGGCGGCCTCTTCGGACTGGAACAGCTCCCGGGCCTGACCGGCTTCGTGGGTTCTCTCGTATCGGTAGGCGAAGGGTTCGATGCCCTTTTCCTTGAGAAGGTCCAGCTTTTCCCGCCGAACCTTCATGACCTGGTTCAGTTCATCAATCATGATTTTGTCATGCTCTTATCACGCTTTTGTCACTGCGCCGAATTTCTTGAGGAAGGACTCAATGAAAGGGTCGAGCTTCCCGTCCATAACACCTTGGACGTCCCCGGCCTTCATCTCCGTCCGGTGATCATTCACCATCGTATAGGGGGCAAAAACATAGGAGCGAATCTGGCTACCCCACCCGATATCGGTCTTTGTGGCTTCAATAGCCTGTTTCTCTTCCTCCTGAGCCCGGAGGGCATGCTCGTAGAGGGCTGCCTTCAACATCTTCATGGCTGTGCTACGGTTCTTGTGCTGAGAACGTTCCTGCTGGCAGGAAACTACGATTCCCGTCGGCAGGTGGGTGAGGCGCACAGCTGAGTCCGTTTTGTTGACGTGCTGCCCACCGGCTCCGGAGGCTCGATAGGTATCCACTCGGAGGTCCGACTCGTCCACCTCCACTTCGATCTCATCGTCCACTTCCGGGTAGACGAAGACCGAGGCGAAGGAGGTGTGCCGCCGGGACTGGGAATCGAACGGAGAAATCCGCACGAGCCGGTGGACTCCCTTCTCCGCTTTCAGGTACCCGTAGACGTGGTCACCCGAAATCTCCAAGCTGGCGCTCTTGATTCCCGCCTCTTCAGCCGGTTGGAGGTCCAGAACGGAGACGGAGAACCCCCGTCGTTCGGCCCAACGCGTATACATCCGGAGCAACATCTCTGCCCAGTCCTGGGATTCAGTCCCTCCGGCACCCGGATGCACTGTAAGGATGGCGTTCCGGTGATCGTCCTCTCCCTGAAGCATGGTCTTGAGCTCCAGCGCCTCGAGGGACTTGATCACTCCCCCCAACTCCTGAGCCCACTCCCCAGCCAACTCTTCATCAGGGTCTACAGCCAGGAGTTCGGCCATTTCCTGGAGCTCCTCGGCTCTCTTCGCCACTTCCCGCCAAGGCTCGACCCAGGATTTCAGTTTGTTGGCTTTTTCGATGGTGTTTCGGGCTGCGTCCGGATTATCCCAAAAGGTTGGGGAGGCCATGGCCTCTTCCAGGCCCTGGATTTCTACCGCACGATTTGCGATGTCAAAGATACCCCCGGAGCTCGGAG
>CAYOVN010000031.1:4119-26997 GCA_964407425.1 uncultured Gemmatimonadaceae bacterium | reverse complement strand
GGTTCGGCACCCATATCCGACGGCCGGTAGATCCGGGCCGGTACCTGGGCTCCATCCCGGGCGGTGAAGCGCACGATCTCCGGCTTAACCCAGGGGAAGGCCAGCCATGCCTCAGTGGGGGATTGGGTGATCTGGGCCATCTCGGCCTCGGCTTCGAAATCGGCCAGGAAGAGTTCCCCGGGCCGATTCGCTACCGAGTGTACGTAGGCTACTCTATCCCCGTTCGGAGAAAGTGTGGCGTCGAAGCTTCCGTCTCCGGTGGTGATGGCGGCCCTGCGGCTTCCGTCGAAGCCCATGGTGAAGGCATGCTGATTGAAGGGGGACCCTTCGTTTGTGTGCAGGAAGAAGTGGTCTGCCCCTTCCGGGATCTGGACCCGGAGGACCTCCCAGGGGCCGTCGGTGAGTTGGGCCTTGTTGTTCCCGTCAGCATCAACTGCATAGAGGTGGGCGTAACCCGTGGCTTCGCTCACGAAGTAGGCTCGGTCGGAGCCGGGAAGCCAGCCCATACACCGGGAGCAGGGGCCGCCGACCCAAGCCTCGTCCTGGAGCGCGTTGAGGAGAGTGACGTTCCCCGTTGCCGCCTCCACCGAAAAGGTCCATTGCCACTCCCGGTCGAAGGACGAACTTGAAAAGAGGGCGTAGGTGCCTGATTCGTTCCAGCCCACGAAAGAGGCGAAGGCCAGATCCGGGCCGGATTCTTCGATGTCGTTTCCTCCTGCTGCCGATACGGGCTCGTCCTCGTCATCGAGAGGGTTCAGATCAAGCCATTGGATTTCCCCGGTGGCGATGTCCAGGAGACCCACCCGGCTCGATCCCGGCGTATCGCCCACCTTGGTACGGACGGTAAGGTCTTCGGTATAGCCCGACTCCGTGATCCAATTGGGAACGATGGTCCGTTCAGCGCCCTGGCCCTGGCGGCTGGCGGAGATGACGGCGTGAGTTGCAGGGGGGTTCAAAGAAGGGTTGCCGGCTCTTTCGCCCTGGGCCAGATAGGTGGGTTTCGCCTCCTTCGCCGCCGCCTCTTCCTGGGCGGCTTCCCGCTCCTCCCGAGCTTCCCGTCGCCTGCGGATGAAGTCGAAGAGCTCGACCTGCTGATCCTCGAGGAACACCTTGTGTCCCTCTTTTTCCGAGGGATCCTGAGGGGCCGGTCCCTGGCGGATGTCCGTGAGCTGCCGGACCATGACCTCATCCAGGTTCATCTCGAAGAGGTTCCCACCCTTCCCGAAGAAGACAGAACTTTCGTCCGCCGAGAAGAACGGGGCACTCTCTGCTTCATTGGTTTCAGTCAGTTGGTGGATCCGGAAGGGGCGGACCTCGATGAGAAAGAGATCGCCGCTGATTGTAGCGACCCTCGAGCGTCCATCTTCCGAGAGGTCCCCACCCGCCGTGAAGAAGGCCACCGAGTCGGCCATCTCATCGGGAACCTTCTCCGGTTCTCCCCCCGAAGCCCTTATCCGAAACAACTCAGGGGTGTCGTCCCATGCCCCGCCGCCTAAGTCCCACCGGAAATAGAGCCATTCCGAGTCCACCGACCACCGGAGGCCTGACGGTGAGGTGCCCACATGCGCCGGGCCCTGCATGATGGATTCGATGGTGAGAGGAAAGGCGAAAGCTTGTGCTACTTCAGGCTCCACCTGGGCCGAGGTTTGCCCCAGGAGGAGGGTGGGCAGAGATATAAAAAGGAAAAGAGCAAGCGGAACTAAACGACGGTATCGAGGGCGAAACATCTTCGGCTCCCATTGATGACAAAAAAAGCCCCTCCACCCGTGTGGGGTGAGATGGGCAAGATAGTGGTGCGGATGTGCCAGAAAAGGGCTGGCCCCCTTTGGGCTGTCGGTAGGTACTTGTTGGGTCAGAGCTGGGGCAGGCCTGAATCAGGGCCTGGCACTATTCTGCAGGAGAAGTGTAACACCCCTAAGCAAAGAGAAGGATACAAACAGTTCGGCTAAGTCTTATTCGGCCCTTCGGTGGTTGATGGGCAGGGGTCGTTCTCGAGGAGGGGGTTAAGAGGCCCCCAATCTTGGGTTCGGCTGACCATCGGAGGGCCGTCTTCTTTTTGCCTCAGTCTCCGAAGCTGGTGCCCAGAGCCCGGGCAGTTCTCACGATGTCTCCGGCAACCGGAACTGTCTTGATTTGGGCCAGGGCCTCACCAAGAGGCACCGCCCTGACGTCCGGCGGATCCAGGGAAACCATGGATCCGAAATCGCCCCGTTTTACCAGCTCGATAGCGGCGCACCCGAAGCGGAGAGCGAGAAGCCGGTCGTAGGAGTTGGGCTGGCCGCCCCTCTGGAGGTGGCCAAGCACCAGGGAGCGGGTTTCGACATCGCAGTTGTCCTCGATCTGGTGGGCAATCTTGTCGGCCAACCCACCGTACCGAGCCTCCTGCCCGGGCTTGGCCGCCTCGACGAAGCTAGCTGAGCCCCCGATCTCTTTGGCCCCCTCGGCCACCACCACCAGGGCGAACTCTCTTCCCCGGTCGTACCGGTCCCGGATCTTTTTGTAGACATTTTCGATGGAGAAGGGAATCTCCGGGATGAGGATTACGTCAGCAGTGCCGGCGATCCCCGCGAAAAGAGCGATCCAACCTGCGTGTCGCCCCATTACCTCCACCACAAAGGTCCGTTTATGGGATTGTGCCGTGGTGTGAAGTTTGTCGATGGCGTCCGTGGCTGTTTCCACTGCGGTCAGGAATCCGAAGGTCATGACCGTGGAGCCCAGGTCATTGTCGATGGTCTTCGGAATCCCGATAACCGGCAGGCCCTTGTCCCTCAGGCGCCGGGCGATGGCCAAAGAGCCGTCTCCACCGATGGAGATCAGGCAGTCGAGCTCCCGCTTCCTGAACTCCTCGATGATCTCGTCGGATCGGTCGATTTCTACAATGGAACCATCCGGCTGCTCCTGGGGCCACTTCATGGGATTGCCCCGATTCGAGGTACCGAGGATGGTTCCGCCCGTGTGGGTAATGCCACTGACAGACTCAGCGGTGAGAGGAACCACACCCTCCCCATTGTATTCACTATCCCTCAGGAGTCCGCCGAATCCGTCCCGGATTCCGAAGACTTCCCAACCCTCATTGATGGCCGAAAGGACCACGGCCCGGATGACCGCGTTCAGTCCCGGAGCGTCTCCACCACCTGTATTTACTGCGATCTTTCGATGCATCTGATCCCGATCTCGGCTCGATTTGTTGGGGAGCATTCGTAGAAATAAAAAGGGCCCGGCGGTGCCGGGCACCCATTCTCAACTGAAGAAAAAACTTGCATTGCTGGTGTGAGGTCAAGGGCAGGACCCGAAGCGGGCGCCTCCCGGCAGCTCAATCCGGGGTGGTCTGGCCCGCGGAAGAGACCCTTTGACTCAGACGGAATTCAGTGTTTTCCGCCGCGGCGTCCACCTCGAGACTCAACCCCCTCGCGGCGACATCATCTCTCTTCTTTTGGACGATCTCTTCAAGTTCGTCGTCCGACCGGTGGGGGTGATGATGAAAAAAGTGGAGGGTTGAAACACCGGCTCGTTCGGCGAGTCCCAGGGCCTGTTGGAAGGTGGAATGCCCCCAACCCTCTTTGCCAGCATACTCCCGGGTCGTGTAAGTGGTATCGTGAATGAGAAGATCGGCTCCGGAAACGAAAGCGAGGAACTCCTCTTCCCACCCGGCCGAAACGGGGTACTCTCCCCCCCTCAGTTCGTTGTCCGGAATGAACACCACCGAGCGCCCGAAGGCTTCGACACGGTAGCCCACGGTAAAGCAGGTGTGGCGAACTCTCAGGGCACGTACCCGGATCTGGCCTTCAGCCCAACTCCCACTGTTCAGCGGATGGAAGGTGAGGTTCGCCGCCAGGGATTCGTAGGGGATTGGGAAAAAGATGGGCCCCATTTGTCTCCGAAGGAGGGCCTCCAGGCCGATGTCCTTCTGGACGGGTCCGAAGATTCGGAGGTTGAAGGCCGGGTCATAGGCAGGGGAAAAGAAGGGGAATCCCTGAACGTGGTCCCAGTGAAAGTGGGTCAGGAAGATGCAGGCTCTCTTAGGGTCGCCCCTTCTGCAAAGCTCCTCCCCGAGAGGACGGATTCCCGAGCCGGCATCCAGGATAATCCTGGCGTCGCCGGCGAGAACCTCCACACAGGAAGTATTTCCTCCGTATCTGACGGTAGTGTCACCGGGAGTGGGAATCGACCCACGGGTCCCCCAGTAACGGACCGACAGGAACCTATCTTCGCTCAATGAACCGACTCCGACAGAAGATTGGTTTTGGATGTGCCCGTGACCCAGATCAATGTAGGGCCCCAGGAGGGAGGGGAGCGAGGGGTTTCATTAGGACAAGCCACTTTCACCTGCTGTCCAACGTTGCATAGATTGTGGCGGCCTGTTCGCGGCGGCTTTTTTGGGTGAAGTCTCAATGGGAGGACTTTCGGTGCAACTCGAGGAAACGAACACAACTGTGCAGGAGATCAGCAGGAAGATCCAACGGGGCTTGCTTCCGTCGGAAGCGCCTCGTATTCCCGGGTTCGATCTTGCCGCCGGTACCAGTCTGGTCGAGAGTGGGCCGGGGCGAACCGTTTGGGATTTCTTCCAACTTCGTGACGGGAAGACTGGGTTGGTGAATCTGAATGTTCAAGGAGATGGCCTCCCACCCGCCCACTATCTGGCGGTGGCACGGAGCCTCCTGCGGGAGTTGGCAAAAGATCAGGACGATCTTCTCGGCTTTTTGGCCCGGGTGAATTCCGGTCTGGTGACGGCCGTGGTGGAGGGGGTAGACCAATACGTTGAGGCCGGGATCCTTCTTCCTTGGGATGGCGGCGTGGAATGGGCGGGAGCCGGTCGATGTCCGGGAGCGGTGATTCGCCGAAACGGAGTGTTCGAGGAATTCTCCAGCCATGGACCGCCACTGGGAATGATGGAGGGCTTCCTTTATGGCACAGAGAGAATGGAACTGGGAGCCGGCGACGCGGTAGTTGTACTCTCCGAAGTAAGCCCGGGAGTTTTCCGGGGGGCGGCGGACCTGGTGGCTTCCCTTCAGGGGAAACCTGCCGGTGAAGTGGTCTCGACGTTGCACAGGGCCCTGGCCAAAGCGGAGCCGGACTCTTCGGTCGAAGCATCGGTGCTCTTTGTCCGAAAGCAGTAGACCGGCTGGCCCCGAAGGCGACACGTACTTTCAAATGGAATGAGAGGATCCCATGGCGGTAACCGAAAAGGACGTTCGGGATGCCTTGAAGAAGGTGAAGGATCCGGAGTTGAACATAGATCTGGTGACGCTGGGTCTCGTTTACGACATCCAGGTTCAGGACACCTCAGCAAAGGCCATCATCTCCCTTACTTCCCCTATGTGCCCTGTGGCCGGGGAGATCATCGATCAGGCCCGTCTAGCCATTGCCAAGGTCGATGGTGTGGAGAAAGCGGAGGTGGAGTTGACCTTCGATCCACCCTGGACGCCGGAACGGATCAGTCCTCTGATTCGCTCCTCTCTGGGGTTGTGAGGCTCTGAAATCTCCAAGAGATCAAAAAGAACCGACGCCCCATTCGGGCGTCGGTTCTTTCATTCCTCGGAGCTTGGCGCGTGGTCTTTCTAGTCCACCAGATCGACTTCTTCCAGGAAGTCCCTGAGGGGGTTTGACACCTCGATGGCCTTCTCCGTCAGAGCGGTGCCCAGTGAGTCGGGGCTTTGCCTCGAGCCTGCCAGGTGTCTGGCGACGGCATTCCCGAGCTCTACATCAGACCTTTCGGCTGCCGCATAGTATCCGGCGTACCGGGCACTGACCCTCTGCTCGAAGAGGGGGACCTGAGCCTTGGGCGTGCCATTGTCCACCATGTCGTGGAAGATCGCGGCGTGGAAAACGTCCAACCCTTCCCGGACGAGTTCTTTGTCGGCTCTGCCGATAAAGGCCTGCTGCAATCCCCGGGTGTGGGCCCACATCAGGAAAATGAGAATCTCTTCTGCAGGAGCCTCGGCGGGGATACCGTCATCTTGGGTCAGCCCCAGGTCGCCCAGGAGGTTTTCGGCTTCCCCATCGGCGATAAAGTCCGAAAAGCTCTCCCATACGAGGCGAGCCAGCGTGTCCCCCAGGTCTTGGGGGGTCATGCTTTGTGGAACTCTGAACCCTGCGGTTTCGTCAGTCATGCCACTCCGAGCTGTAAGCATGTGCATCCTATAACGTTTATTCGTGTAGACAATTCCAACGAAAAAGGTTCGTGTGTCAAGCTTCACGACTGGAACCCGAAGGGGGTCCCGGGGGGTTTAACCAGGCACTTGAACAAACCCAAAAAGAATTTGGGAGAATCCCAATGAAGCTCAAGGCGTTAACTCCGAACCGAACCAGCCGGCTAACCATCGGCTCGATCCTTCTCCTTTCCCTCCTGTCTGTCGGGCTTTCGGGCTGCGCTGGAGGGGAAAGAGAGTTGCCAGCTCCCCGGCCCATCGTGATTCGGACCGGGGCCAGGTTGTTTGCAGAGCCCGAAAGAATGAAGACCATCGACAGCTGGGTTCGGCCGCAGGTGGACAACATCAATGACGATCCGAGTTTCATGATTGTCTCGGTGGCAAGGGATACACCCTCATATCCCTGGGAGTCGCTGGTCCTCTCCTCGGACTCGGCCATGATCGGGGTTCAGCGCGGATACGACTATGGAACGGAGATTTTTAATCTCTACGCTCACTACAAACTCATGAAGAAGATGGGCCGGATCGGGGAGTTTCTCCCTGGTGGGGACCTCCTGGAGGGGTTTGCTCTCGAGAGGGCCATCGTTGCGAGGGTCTCGGATGCCTGGTACCTGGCTCGGGCAGTCTACCAGTCAGAGGCTTTTGAACCGCTGGAGGAGATACTCTTCACCAACGAGGCCGGGAACCTGGATGCAATGCTCCTCACTGCTAGAGGGGATGAGTTCAAAGAGGAGCGTCAGGCGTGGCTGCAGGAGGATCCGGAGGCGCTGGAACGGTACCGCCAGTGGTTTGTGGACACCTTCGACAAAGAGCCGCCGGGACTAAGGGGAGGGGATTGAACGTTCCCCTCTTCTAGGGGGTTCTTGAAGAGCCCCGGAGCCGTTGGGTGGGTCCCCGAACTTCTGGTCGGGGACTCTCTTTTTTTGGGCCCGGAGTCCTTTACGAGGAAGGAGTGACTTCCCAAAGAGTCGAGACCCGGGAGACGCCTGATCCGTCCTCGTTCTCCACAATGACATCTACTCGTCCGGTCCTTCCAAACCGGGCCTCCGAAGGCTTCCCACCCGGGAGAAAGAAGGCTACCACCTTCAGCTTCTCTTCGTCTCCGCTCGGAGATCGAGCCAGGAGATTCGCACCCTTCAGGGACCGGAGGGAGGGCGTTGTCCCACCATGCAGACGAAGACGAAGGACTCGCCCCCGATGAGGGCCGTCCATGGCGTCGACCACCCGAAAGGTGGTTCCCTGCGTTTGGTTCGGCATTTCTGTAGCGTTCCCGAAGAATGATCCAAAGACGTCAATCCAACCCAGCACTCTCCCCCGAGGGGGGGAAGACACTAAAATAGCCGTGTGGAAACGTCAACGTAATCCCGAGGGAGGAATGTCTTGAAGGAGTCCGAGGATCAGATCGACCCGGCTGCACGGTCCCCACTGGAGATGGACTCGAAAGAGATGCGGCGGCTAGGGTATCTCGTGGTGGACCGCATAGTCGACCGATGGGAAGGCCTGGGCGATGGACCGGCTTGGGATTTCGGAACCCGCAGTGAGTTGGAATCCCTTCTGGCGGGTCCTCCACCGGAGGATGGGCGGGATCCAGAATCGGTGGTTGATCAGGTGGTGAGCACTGTGCTTCCCAAAGCGGGTAGAATCGATCACCCACGTTTCTTCGCCTTCATTCCCTCCTCTCCGACCTGGCCGTCGATCCTGGGAGAGATGCTCGCCACGGGATTCAACATCTTCCAGGGGACCTGGCTCGAGTCGGCCGGGCCCAGCCAGGTCGAGTTGGTGGTGATGGATTGGTTTCGGAGTTGGGTGGGCTTTCCGGAGGGTGGTGGTGGACTTCTGACCTCCGGTGGCTCCGCGGCGAATCTGGGCGCCCTGGTCACGGCCAGAGAATGGGCTGGGAACCCCCCGAATCCAGTCGTCTACGTGAGCGACCAGGGGCACAGCTCCCTGGAGCGGGCAGCTCGCATTGCTGGGATGTCCACGGAGTGTGTGCGAAAGATCCCCTCCGACGATGACTTCAGGCTCGACGTCACCGCCCTGCGCCAGGCCGTGTCAGAGGACCGGGCCGCAGGATTGCAGCCCCTTTGTGTTTGCGGAAATGCGGGCGCGACCAACACGGGTGCCATCGACCCTCTGGAGGCCATGGCCGACTTCTGCAAAGAGGAGCGGCTCTGGTTTCATGTGGACGGAGCCTACGGCGGGTTCGCAGTTCTTGCTCCAGGGGCCCGGGATGCCTTTCGAGGAATGGAGAGGGCGGACAGCCTTACCCTGGATCCCCACAAATGGCTCTTCCAGCCCTATGAGACCGGTTGCCTCCTGGTCAGGGATACCAAGATTCTCGAAGACGCCTTTCGGATCCTCCCTGAGTACCTGCAAGACACAGCCTTGGGGGAGGAGCATGTGAATTTTGCCGATCGCGGCATTCAGCTGACCCGGGGCTTCCGGGCCTTGAAGGTTTGGATGTCCATCCAGACCCTTGGCATGAGGGCATTCAGGGAGGGGATTCAGGACGGCATTGACCTGGCCCGGAAGGCTGAGAGCTTCATCGAGAGTTCCGATACGTTGGAGATGACAGGTCCCTCCTCTCTTGGCATCGTCTGCTTCCGATTCGTCCCTCAGGGGGGGGAAGTCCGCGGGGTTGAATTGGAAGAACTTAATCAGGGAATACAGGACGAAATCGTGAACTCAGGATTGGCGATGATGTCCTCGACCCGACTCCGAGGCGAGTTCTCGTTACGCCTTTCCATTCTGAACTACCGGTCGACCTGGACCGACGTTCGGGAGACATTGGAGGCTTTGGAGCGGATCGGAAGTCGCCAGGTGGGGGAGAGGACGGGGTCTTGAGTCAGATGCCACCTGTCGTGGCCCAGCTCATCAAGGGGGCCTTCCTTTTCTTTCCTCTACTGGCCGGTTTCTTCTGGGTTGGGACTCCCCTGGGGCCATTGGGAGCCGCTTATCTCGCCCTGGCTCTGGAACTACTTCCGGCTCTTTCTCTGGCTCAGTTGCCTCTTCTCGACGAGGACGTGTCCTTTCCCAGGATTCCCGTTTACCTTTCGTCCGCCGGGGTCATTCTGTTGATGGGGTGGCTGGGCCTGATGGCTGGGTGGGGGGAGTTCGGGTTGGGGGCCATGGGCCTACTTTCCTTCGATCCTCGGACGGTCCTTGTTTGGACCGTGGGACTGATCCTGGCCGCCTTCCTTCTGCTGGGAGGTTTTCTGATTTTCCGGCGGTATGTTGGAATCCAGGAGGCTCCCTTCCTGGAACAGCTCCTTCCGGAGACCAGGAGGGAAAAGGCTGTGTTCGTGGTCCTCTCTCTTTCTGCCGGCCTGGGGGAGGAGGTCGCCTATCGGGGGTTTCTTGTTCCTGCCCTTACCCTCGTTTTTGGTTCGGTATGGGGAGCCGCTCTCCTTTCATCCTTGGTTTTTGGAATTCTTCATGCTTACCAGGGGTGGCTGGGGGTGGTCAGAACCGCTCTTTTGGGAATGGTACTCGCAGCAGCCTTTATTCTTACCGGAACCCTTTGGCCGGCCATCCTGGCCCATGCCTTACTCGATGTCCTGGTGGGTGTGGTATTCGGCAAGACCTTGATGAAAGCATAGGAACACATGGAAATCGACCTCGCTCTTCTTGCTGACGCGGCCACCGTGGACGCAGCGGGAAAGCTGAATATTCTCGGGATTTTTGATCGCATTTCGACGGGGGGATTCCCGGCCCAGCACCCCCACATCTCGCTGGTCTTCCGGATCGGTGCTTCCATCAAAGAGGCCGGGGACCACAATGTGGAAATTCTCCTGAACGATCCGGATGGGCGGGAGGTGGTCCGAATGAACGGCGAAATCAAGATCGGGCCGGGCCCTGCCGAGGTAGGTGGCCGGGTGAGGGTTCCCCAGGTCGTGAATCTGGAGCGCCTGGTCTTCCCGAAGGAAGGTCGGTACTCCTTCGATGTGTCTATCGATGGGGAACACCAGGTGTCGGTTCCCCTCTTCCTCCACGACTCCTCGCCCCAGGCTCCCATGGCCCAGGCTTAGGCTTCAGTTCGACATGAACGCAAAGCCTCGTCTCCGCCTGACTCGGATCCGCGTCTATCCCCTGAAGGGGGCCGGAGGATTCGACCTCCAGGAATCCCCTCTGGATGAATTCGGAATTCCGGGAGATCGCCGTTGGATGCTTGCCACTCCCGACGGTGGGTTCCTTTCCCAACGGACCCATCCACGACTCTGCCTTCTTCGCACCGCGCCCGTTGAAAACGGGGTACCCGGCGGAAATGAGGGGGCAGGCGCCCTTCGCTTTACGGTCGAAGGGCCAGGGAGGGCGCCACTGGAACTGAGGCCCATCGGGCCCGAATCCCCAATGGAGGTTCGTGTTCACAATGACCGCTTTCCGGCGGTGGTGGGGTATGAGGACGCGGATCGTTGGTTTTCGGATTTCCTGGGGGAGACCTGTCGGTTGGTCTACATGCCGGACGACACCCTTCGGCTCGTGGATCCGGATTGGGCGCCGGGTCATCGGGTGGGACTCGCCGACGGATACCCCCTTCATCTGACAACAGAGGAATCCCTTCGGGACCTTAACGAACGCCTTTCCCGACCGACCAGCATGCTCACCTATCGACCCAACCTGGTGGTGGCCGGTGGGGGCTCTTGGGAGGAGGATGTGTGGCGGACTCTCCGGGTGGGTGAGGCTACGTTCCAGCTGGTGAAGCCGTGTGCCAGGTGTACCGTAACTACGGTAGACCAGGGTAGCGGCTCAAGAGGCCGGGAGCCTCTTCGGACCCTCAAGACTTTTCGCGAGTGGGAGGGGAAGCTCTTTTTCGGACAGAATGCTGTGATCGAGGAGAGCGGTGGGTTTCGGGTTGGTGACGACGTACATATTCTTGGGACGGGTGATCCGAGGCCTCCCCTTCGGGCCTGACCGTTGGTCGGCCCTGAAACAAACGAGGCCTTTCCCGGTAGGTAGGGTAGGGGACCCTGCAGGACTGAGATAGGACTTCAAGCCGGAAAGAAACGGGAAGAAGCATGATTCTGCGCTGCAATTTCGAGGAGCTGGGCGCGCTGAAGAAGGGCGCCGAGGCCTTCCTGGGCGGAAGCCCCGGAGAGGGCTCTCCCGTTGCGGCACCTCCCGAAGGCTGGGAAGAGGTGCAAGCACTCATCCCCCGCCTTACGGGGGACCTGACCATGGAGACACTGGCCGACCAGCAAGGGGTCTTCAGGGCCGTGGCCAGCATCGTCGCCTGTTTGCAGGATGAGATGGACACTTCCGTGCTTGCCACCCATCCCGCCGGGGAAGCGGCGGTTTCTTCATACTTCCTCTATGCCCATGCCCTTTCGGTATTGAACAGAGTCTCCGAGTTGGGGCAGGAGATGGAAGCGATCATAGAAGTTATGACCGGATCTCTCCCTACCCCTGAGGTGGCGGGCAGCATCCGGTTTCCTGACTGATGACATTTGGTGAACCACACCCAATAAAGGGGGGCGGGTGACCGGAGATCGTCTCGACGCTTTGCGGCGGATGGCGGACAATCGCCCCGACGATCCGCGTCTACAATTCGGATTGGCTGTTGAGCTTCTGAACAGGGGAGAGACCCGGGAAGGGGCGGCAGCCCTGAGGCGGTATCTGGACCTTTCCGAAGACGAGGGGAACGGGTGGGGCCGGTTGGGTGCTGCTCTGGCGGATCTGGGTGAGGTGGAGGAAGCTCGAGGGGCCTACCAAGAGGGGATCCGCATTGCCGGTGCCCGGGGCCACAGCGGGCTGGTTGAGGAGTTGGAGGAAGCCGTGGGGGATATCTCGTGACAGGATCGGAAGGAGAGCCGGGTTCAACGGCGGATTTCCATGAGGAGGCCCTGCCTCACATGGATGCCGTGTTCCGGTTTGCCCTCCGTCTTTCCGGGTCCAAGGATCAGGCCGAGGATCTGGTTCAAGAGACCTTCCTCCGTGCGTTCCGTTCCTGGGAAAAGTACACACCGGGAACCCAATGCAAGAGTTGGTTGTTTACTATCTGCAGGAACGTATTCCTTCGTCATACGGAGCGAGGAAAACGGCACGACGAAATCGTTTCGGAGAACGTGGACCGGAGTTCAGGCCCCTTCGAGGTTGTGAACCCGGTTTGGGTCAAAGCGGTGAAAGCGGATCCGGAAGGGGAATTCTTCGATTCCATCGTGGATGAGGTTGTTCTCCAACGCATCCAGGAGCTGCCGGAGGACTATCGTCTTGCCGTGGTGCTCTCCGACCTGGAGGGTCTCTCCTATCAAGAGATCTCCGAGATGATGGAGGTTCCCGTAGGAACGGTGAAGAGCAGGCTGTTCCGAGGCCGGCGAATCTTGCAGGGAGTGTTATACGACTATGCAGTCTCCATGGGGTACATCAAAGGGTCTTCCGATGAGGCCTGAGGATTTGTGATGAGTTTTCTTGAACGATTGAAGAGCCTTTTGAGGGCGGGTGGATCGCCGCCGTCTCAAAATGGAGGGAATGGCACGGGGCCGAAGGATCTCACCTGCATGCAAGCCATGGAGCAACTCCAGGAGTACCTGGATGGGGAGTTGGATCATATTCCCCACCAGGAAGTTGCTCACCATTTCTCCATGTGCAAACGGTGCTATCCCCACCTGAAACTCGAGGAACGGTTCCGGGGACTCCTGACTCGTTCCCAGGAGGAGGAGGCCTGCCCGGAACACCTCAGAGAACAGGTTCTGGAGCTATTGGCTGCCGAAACCGGAGGAGATGAATAGGGTTTCTCCCCGGCCCCGCCGCCTGGGATCCCGCCGACGTGGGTGGTCCCCTGTAAACAGGAGCCACCAGTCCTTTAGGGCTGGCGGCTCGTTTTCTTTTGACTTTCAGAGGTGACTCACACCAACCTTGCGAGCCTCCTCTGATTCTTGGAGGTTGAGGCGAACCGAAGGACCGCGCCCGGTCCCGCCGGGATCCCACTTACCCGAACCGAGCGAAGAGAAGGAATGGCCACGGCCGAAAAGAGGGAGAGGATCATCTCCCGCCTCATCGAGGAAGAGATGAAGGAGTCCTTCCTGGACTACTCCATGAGCGTCATCGTCCAGCGGGCGTTGCCGGATGTCAGAGACGGGCTCAAGCCCGTTCATCGACGAATCCTGTTCGCAATGCATGAGTTGGGCTTGATGCCTGATCGCCCTTACAAAAAGAGTGCCACCGTGGTTGGGGACGTTCTCGGTAAGTACCACCCCCACGGTGATTCGGCAGTTTATGACGCTCTGGTCCGGATGGTTCAGGATTTCTCCCTCCGGTACCCCCTGGTGGATGGTCAGGGAAACTTCGGCTCCATCGATGGAGACTCCGCCGCCGCCTATCGATACACAGAGGCTCGCCTGGCAACACCGGCCACGGAGCTTCTTTCGGATATCGAGAAGGGCACGGTGGATTGGACGCCCAACTTCGATGACCGGCTTAAGGAACCAGAGGTACTTCCTGGCCGATTTCCCAATTTTCTTCTGAACGGTAGTTCTGGAATTGCAGTTGGAATGAGCACGAACGTTCCACCTCACAACCTTCGCGAGTTGGGTGAGGCCATTAAGATCCTCATCAACGATCCTGATTGCACTACCGGCGACCTGATGCGGGTGCTTCCGGGTCCGGACTTTCCCACCGGTGGCTTCGTTGTGGGCATGGATGGGATCAAGAACATGTATGAAACCGGACGAGGCCGGCTGATCATGCGGGCTCGTGTGGTGAAGGAGGCACTCCGAGGCGGGAAGCAACAGCTGGTTGTCACTGAGCTGCCATATGGGGTTTCCAAGGCGAAGATTATCAGTCAAATCGCTGATCTGTCCCGGAAGGGGAAGATCGATGAGGTCTCGGAACTTCGGGACGAGTCGGATCGGGACGGCATGCGACTGGTGGTGGAACTCAAGCGAGGCTCGAATGCCAAAGGAATGCTTCAGACGCTTCTGAAGAAGACCTACCTGCAGGCAACTTTCGGGGCCCATCTCCTGGCCCTGGATCACGGACAACCCCGAGAGTTCACCCTCAAGGAAATCCTGGAGCACTACAGGGATCACCGCCTGGAGGTTATCCAACGTCGTTGTAAACACCTGCTGGAGAAGGCCGAGGCGGAACGTCACATCATCGAGGGGCTGGTGGCGGCCCTGGACCGAATCGACGAGGTCATCGCCATCATCAGGAAATCCAAGGATCGGCCTACTGCCTCCCAACGCCTCCAGAACAAACTGGGGCTGAGTGAGATTCAGGCCGATGCGATCCTCAACATGAGGTTGGGTAAGCTGACAACTCTGGAGCAGAAGGAACTGAAGGCCCGGATGAAGGTCCTTCACGGCCAGATCAAGGAACTTCGGGCGATCTTGAAGAGCGCGGATCGCCAGCTGGATGTGCTTTTGGAAGAATTGCGGGAAGTGGTGGACCGATTCGGTGACCCGCGGCGGACCGTTCTCCTTGGAGACGGGGAGGAAGTGGAGGCCTCCGTTGAGAGTTCCATGGCGGATGAAGACGTCGTGGTAACGGTGAGCCACGAAGGCTTCGTCAAGCGGATTCCAATGCACCTCTACCGCAGACGTGTCACCAGTGGGAAGGCTCTGGCAGGGATGGACCGGTTCGAGGGTGACTATCTGGAGAGGGTTTTCGTCGCTCGAACCCAGGGTTGGTTGCTTGTCTTCACTCGGGCCGGCCACATGTTTTTCCTGCCGGTTCTCGACGTACCGGAGGGAAGCCGGGCCTCCCGGGGCCAGTCCCTTTACGCCCTGGCTCAGGCCAGTCGGCAGGACCCCATTGTTTCCGTGCTCCCTGTGGACGATCTGGGCCTCGACAGGTCGGTGGTATTCCTGACCCGGAAGGGCCTGATGAAGCGGACCAGCCTCTCGGAATTCTCGAAACCCAGAGCCGGCGGCATTATCGCATCGGGGGTGAAGTCGGGTGATGAGATATTCCGTGTTGGCCTTTCCAGCGGGGACGCGGAGGTAGTGGTCTTCTCCAGGAGTGGGCGGGCCATTCGGTTCCCCGAGACTCAGATCTCGGTTCTTGGCAGGACGGCCCAGGGAATGAAGGGAATTGGATTAAAGGGGGACGACGGTGTGGTGGGCATGCTCCTGGTGCGCCGGGAAGCCCAGGTCCTCACGATCACGGAAGATGGCTTTGGACGTCGGACCACCGTGGACGAATTTCCCCTTCAGAACCGGGGCGGACTGGGGACGTTGGTTCTGGGCGGAGGCGGGGAAAGCAGTACGCTTGTTTCCGCCCTCGAGGTCGTCGAGGGCGAGGACGTCATGGTGGTATCGGCGGGTGGGAAAGTCTTCCGGTTACCCGTCGATGACATCCCGGAGCAGCATCGGAGAAGCCGCGGGAAGCGGCTGGTTTCACTCCCAGCGGGTGACCGGGTGGTGGAAGTCACCCGAGCTTCGGGGAAGGGTGCAAAAGAACCGGCCCCCGACAGGACCGGGGGAGGAGAGCCCGGGTCCGGATCGGAGGCCGTGGATCAGATGGAGTTGCTCAGCTGATCGGAGGCGGGGGTCGACGCCATTTTGGGGAGGGGGTCAGTTCCCTCCCAGTACCGCGGTGAGGGTCAGGCGCTCCCCGTCCCGGAGGACGACGACCGTTACCTCGTCCCCGGGCTTCTGGTCCCGCAGGGCGTAGGTATAGGCGTAGAGGTCGGATATTTCCTTACCGGCGAATTCGACGATGACGTCTCCGCCCAGAATGCCGGCTTGGTCGGCGGCGCTTCCCTCTCGGACCCCTGTGATCCGGACCCCGAAGTCCTGAGGGGTCATGTCGGGAATGGTGCCCATGGAGGCGCCACCTCTTCCAGAGGGTCGGCCGGCCGGGTCTCCAGACATGGCCCCGCCACGTGGGTTTCCGGCACCCTCGATGAAGGTCATGGCCATGGCTTCCGTGGCCCCCGACCCTGCCACTTCGCTGGCGAGATCTGCCGCGAAGGATGCCACCCTCTCCAGCCCTTCCTGATTGATGAGTTCCCAGTCGTCCTGAGGTCTGTGGTACTCGGCGTGGGTGTTCGTAAATAGCATGAGTACCGGGATGTCCTCCCCATAGAACTCGGAGTGGTCCGAAGCCCCGAATCCATCAGGGATGGAGGATAGGGCAAAGGGCTCGGGTTGGGCCTGGTTCACTTTCTCCAAGAGCCCCGGCCATTCCTCGGCAGTTCCGGTCCCGTAAACCGTAAGGGAATTCTCCCGGAGCCTTCCCACCATATCCATGTTGACCATGGCTACGGTGTTCTCCTTCGAGAGGAGTGGGTGGTCCACGTAGTACCCGGCGCCCAGGAGCCCTTTCTCCTCGGCGCTGAAGGCGAGGAACAAGAGTGTCCTGGCCGGTTCTTCGCCTGAGGCGCTCACGATTCTGGCCACCTCCATGATGGCGCTGGTTCCACTGGCATTGTCGTCGGCACCGTTGTGAACCTCCCTATGGTCCGGCGCCATGGATCCGCTTCCTCCGAATCCCAGGTGGTCATAGTGGGCTCCCAGAACAACGACCTCCCTAGCCAGGGTGGGGTCGGCCCCGGGGATCATGGCTGCGACGTTCCTTGCCTGGAGCATCCTGGGTTCAACTGCGGTGGTGAACTCAGCTTCCCGGCCTTCCTCGGCTGCGACTCGAATGTCGCTGGCCCTGGACGCTGAAATCGCCATGGCGGGGATACTCACAGCCGGCTTCGCCTCAGCCTCGGGTTGGGGGAGAACCTGGTCCTCGGAGAGGAGGATCAGAATCCCTGATGCGCCCCGGCCAGCCGCGATGGAGGATTTGAAGTGGAGGTCTCCCGCCACGGTATTCGTTCCGGTTGGATGGGGATCGGCGGCTTCCACCACGACGATCTTTCCTTCCAGATCCAGGTGGGCATAGACGTCATTTTCCTCGCCCGGCTGACTCACTCCTGATCCGCCATAAATGAGGGGGGCTGTCACTGCGCCGGAGCCTGAGAACCCGAAGGGGATCCAATCATTGTTCAGCTCCAGCGCCCTCCCCCGGACCGTGAGGGAATTCCCCTCCGCCAGAACAGATCCCACCCGAAGATCGAAGTTCTGGAAGAACGATCCGTCCGGGCCCGCTCCCTCCAGCCCCAGCTCCTGGAAGTAAGCAGCGATGTAGTCCGAAGCGCACCTGGCGCCGGGGCTGGCTGCCTCTCTTCCCCCAAGGGCGTCGTCCGCAAGGAACCTTAAATGGGCCATGGGTCCCTCGAAACCTCGAGTGAGGGTCTGGGGGACGGGGCACGCCGGAGAAGTCTGACCTGCGGCCTTGGAACTTCCAATGCCGATGCCCGGTAGGAGGAGGGCCAGAAAAAGGGCCGGGCGAAAGGCCCGGAGGCTGGGTGGTAGTTTTGACACGTTCTTCACCGCTTTTTTTTGTGGATTTGGCTTGACCATGCGCTTCAATATCAAACTTCGGGCTTCCGTCTACTCCGGGATCCTTTTTGCTCTACCGTTGGCCGTAACCTCGATGGGTCTGTTGGCCGGGCCCCTTGCCGGCCAGGGGATGAATGCCGCCGCTTTTCTCGATGCCCGAGAGGGGCATCTTCAGAACCTCCGGCAGCTGACCGTCTCCGGTGAGAATGCAGAAGCGTACTTTTCCGCCGATGGTGCCAGGTTGATCTACCAGTCCAGGGCCGAGGGCGAAGGCTGCGACCAAATCTATACATATGATCTGGCCAATGATGAGACCCGCCTGGTGAGCACCGGGGAAGGGCGCACAACGTGCTCCTATTACTATCCAGGCGGCGATAGGATCCTTTATGCCACGACACACCATTGGGACCCGACCTGTCCGCCCTCCCCTGATATGAGCCAGGGCTACGTTTGGGCCCTTTACCCCACCTTCGACATCTTCGCGGCCGATCCGGATGGCACCAACATGGTCCAGTTGACCGAAAGCTGGGGGTACGATGCCGAAGCCACCTTCTCCCCGGTGGAGGATCTGGTGGTGTTCACCAGCATGCGGGATGGGGACCTGGAGATCTATACAATGCGGGGCGACGGATCGGAGGTCCGACGCTTGACCGATAAGCTAGGGTATGATGGTGGACCGTTCTTCTCGCCCGATGGAAAGAAGATCGTGTACCGATCCGGGTACCCCGAGACCGCGGCCGAGGTCGCCGAATACCGTCGCCTTCTGGCCCAGGGCCTGATTCGTCCTTCGGCCCTGGAGATCTATGTCATGGACGCCGACGGGTCGAATCAGATCCAGGTGACCGACAACGGTGCCGCGAACTTCGGACCCTACTTCCACCCGTCCGGGGAGAAAATCCTCTTCAGCTCCAACCTTGGTGATCCGTCGGGCCGTGAGTTCGATATCTACATGATCAACGCAGATGGCACCGGTTTGGAGCAGGTCACCTTCACCGGTGGGTTCGACGGGTTTCCCATGTTCAGCCCCGATGGGAAGTATCTGGTTTTTGGTTCGAACCGGAACGAAAGCCACGAAGGGAACACCAACGTCTTCATCGCCGAGTGGGTGGAGGGGTAGGGAGGGGGTAGGGAGACCAGGAGGGGAGCCAGGGCTCCGGCGCCCCTATCCGCCCAGGGCCAGCAGTCCGGCTCGGGCTTCCTCCACCGTCCATTCGAACTCGGGGTCCGGGTCATCGAAGGTGTCAAGAAAGTCCCGGAAGTGGTTGGCAGCCTGATCCGCGTTACCAATCTCGGAGTAGAGGCGGCCGAGCTTCAGCTTGGCCATGGGGCGGAAGAACCCGTGGAAGGCCCAGTCGTCGATCCGGTGGTTCGGTCGAGGGAAGTACCGTTCCAGATATGAGATGGCCGTCTCCCGTCTCCTGAGGTTCTCATGGGCTTCGGCGAGAATCCACCAGGACAGATAGGCGGATCCCGGCAGGTATCCACCAACGCCGGGCTCGTAAATCCGGTCCGCCATGGGTTCCAATTGGTCGATGACGGATGTCCAGTCCTGACGCCGATAGGCTGAGGCGGCCTCGAGGAGCACGAACCAGGGCTCAAAGTTCTTTTCGAAGGTCAGACTAGTTGCCGTATCCCGCATCGCTTCCAGACGCTTCACCACCCGTTGCGACTGGAGCGTGTCCCCAAGCAGACCCTCCCGGATTCCGTAAAGAATGAAATCGACAACGGGGAACTTCCCTCTGCCCCCCAGCTGCATGGGTTCCTGGTCTGGTGAGGGTTGGTGAGCGGGCAGCTCAAAAACCAGGTCGAGGAAGAGGTGGCCCAGGCGGGTCCTCTGAGTTTGAGAATTCCCGTAGGGGTCCTCGGCGGTGGGTTCGACCAATTGATGGGCTTCATTCACCCGACCTCTGACCGCAGGAAGCTGGTGGGCTGTCCATTCAGCCCGGACGGGCCATCGCCAAGCTCCCTGGTTTTCTACGAAGAGGCTGTCTGCGAGATCCCAGTTCGCATCAGCCTGGGCCTGGTAAAAGGCCAGGTCCCTGGCGCAGTTTGGTGGGATTTCTGCTTGGAGGGAATCCAGGAGACCGGTCCACTCCTCCACCCTGTTCAGCGAGACGCTCCACGTCAGATGATTCGTGTGGCAGGGGGTCTCGTAGGGGCGGGCAGGATCGAACCGTCTGGATTCTTCAGCAGCTGTCCTCTCTTGCCGGAAGTAGACACTCAGGGCCGAGTCGGGGAGTCCGGCTTCGGAAGCGAGTCTCAGGGCGTAGTAACCCTCCCAGGTTCGATCCCGGAGAATTGCCTGTTCCGCCTCGTCGAAAGCGAGGTCCCAGAGGGCCACGTCGTCCAGGATACGGAGGTGGAGCTGAATGTCGGCCCAGCGGGCATCGGTCAGCCGGTTCCGAAAGCGTTGAACCTGGTCCGCCGCATATCTCGAAGAGTCGGCATCCTTAGGGAAGCCCAGGTAGACGTCGGATAGGCGCTGCCAGGCCATGGCAAAGGCTGTGTCCAGGGTAACAGCTTCCCATAGAAGGTCTCTGGACTCGAGAACGTGATCCTGGCTCGAGAAGAGAGCCAGGGTGGCCTGGTACTTCTTGAGTGCTTCCAGTGAGGGGGTCAGGACCCGGGGGAGGGGCTCGCTGGCGGCCAGGACGGCCCTGGATTCACCCAGCTTCCGCCGGACCTCCCGAATCACCTGGTCCACCATCTCCACCACGTTCGCGTGGGCTTCCGCCACCCCTCGTCCTTCAGTGAGGAGAACCCCGTCCTCCACATCCTCCACCCGTACTACGAAGACAAAACTGCTACCGAGGCGGTCCAACCTTGGCACTACGATGGTGGAAGTCCCCAGTCGGGTCGCTACCTCCTGTGCCAAGCCGGGCGTGAAGGGTGTTTCGGGATTTCTCTCCATCAGATCCAGGACCCGGACCACCTCTGCTTCAGGAACGGTCTGGACCACGTGGGCTACATCCAGCCCGGTCTGGAGGAGGAAGCCAACGCAGTCCCGATCCTCCAGAGATGCGCTACCTGCAACGCCGGCAAGGACCGTGAAAGGGCGGTCGGGAGGGGGTGGCCCCGGATCGCTCAAACCCAAGCGGAGGCGGAAGATGCCGACGGCGGCGAAACAAACCGTGGCTGCGAAGACCAAGGACCAAAACCAGAGTTTCCACGGTCCAGCTGTTTGATTGGGGTTGGGGTCTGTGACCCTGGAGGATACCCCAGGGGGTCCAGTGACGGTGGTTTCCCGAGGGCTGTCTTGGTCTCTCCCCGGGGCGGTAACCGGAGCCCGGATTTCACCACGCCGAATGGCCTCGGCCACCCTTTGGGTTGTGGATGACGGTTCCAGCTCCAGCTCTTCTCTGAGTTTGGAAGAGAACTTTTCGTAAAAGCTGAGGGCGGCGGCCCGGTCTCCGGCCTCGGCCATCGATCGGATAAAGACCTGGACTGGGGTTTCGTCACTCCAAACGAGACTCAGGGCTCGTTGAGCGGTCCGCTCGGCTTCCACCAGGTTGTTTCGGTCGATGTGATCCTGGGCCATCGACCAGGCCGCCCCGGCGGCCATTTCCCTGCGCTTCTCCCGTTCTTCCTCTACCCATTCACCAAATCCCCAGGCATCCGCGATGTGGAAGCCCTCGAGAAATCCTCCACCATAGAGGCTCAAGGCATCGGACCACCTTTCCTCCTGGATGGCCGAGTCGAACTCTTCCGTGTCCACCCTCAGCTGGCCAGGGGCCAGGCCGACCTCCTCTGTGCCTCGCCCTAGAAAGACGCCCTCTGACAGGTTTCTCCTGAGAAAGGAAAGGCCTTGCGAGAGAGCGTTTCTGGCGTGGGCGTCGTCTCGCTCCGGCCAGAAAAGGGAGAGGAGGGTATCTCTTCTGAGGAGTTCCCCGGGTTTTGCGACAGCCAAATACACCAACAAAGCCAACCGTTTCGGTTGGGAGAGAACCGGTGTGATCTCTTCCCCATCCGAACTTGTGAGTTTCAGGGAACCCAGGGTCCGAAGGTTGAGCAAAGGCCAGCCCCCGCAGGGCAACAGTGGTGATCAGCTGATGGCGCAACGATGCGTTGAGGAAGAAGATGTCGTTGCGGTTAACGTGTGGGCAAGGCTAGAGGAGAGTTCCCTGGGCCCTGAGGTGGGTGAAGAACTCCGTGAGAATCCGGTAGGTCAGTCCCCAAACAGCCTTCCCACTCACGTGGAAACAGGGAAAATCCCGGGTGCTGTCTCCCAGGTCGATGGCCGTGGTACCAACGGCTTTCTCATCAAGCAGAGGGGCAACCGGGGTCCAGTGGATTTCGTCCACCTCCCGGCTTGCGACCCGAGCGGGAACTCCGAACGGAACGGCGAAAACGAAGGGGAAGATGGAAATCGGGGGGAGCCGAAAAGTGTTGGGCTCAAGGGGTTCGAGACGACCCAGGTCCACCCCGAGGTTGTCGAGGCAGAGGTCGGTTTCCTCCAGGGTCTCCCGGATGGCCGTATCTCGGAGAGTGGGGTCCGAAGGGCTCCAGCGGCCTCCCGGAAAAGCCATATGTCCGGACCAAGGGTCTCCCTCCGCTTCAGCCCTCTTGATCAGAAGCAACTCAAGTTCCGGTCCGGTCCTCAGGATCACGGAAACGGCTGCATGAGTCCGGTTTCTGGCGGGGCCCGGTAGGGGCGGCAGCCGGCCCTCCTGGGTGACGAGTGCCTCTCGGATCGAGGATATTCTGGGGTCGAGGATTTCCCGTTTGCCGTTTTCCATTGAAGGCCCTACCCCAATCGACCTGGGAGGTTCGTGGGGCACGGGGCCAGAAGGTCTTAGGTCCCCCCCTGGGTTTGCTCGCCTCCTCCGGGGAGCTCCACGCGAAACTTCACCACCGTCGGAACGTCGAACTGGTCCCGGACGACCGCAAGAACCCACTCCCGGGTGAACACGGGTTGGGGATAAACGCTTAGGCCGTCCGGACATCTCACTGCCCCCAGGTAGGACCCGTCCTGATCGAATACATCGAAGAGGATGGGTTCACGCCATTCGTTGGGTATGGCATCCGGGTCGGCCGGATCGTAGGAGGGGTCCTCCACTCTCCGAGCGGGCTGATGTACCCTCACCCAGACCGTGCCATCATCCCCGGCGTAGAATCGCTCGTACGGTGGCTTCACCTCCGGGATCGGCGGGCCATTCCACCGCCAATTGGGGTCGGTTCCCCGCATATTCTTGATCTCCCGTGCCTCCTCTTCCGCCCGCTCCCCGCCTGCCACAGAAACTGGGGAGTACACCTTCTGGATTTGGAGGGGCGGGGCTTCGGTCCGGAGAAGGGTGATGGTGTAGTCCAGATTGATTCCGTGAATGAAGTAGCCAAGGGGACTGAGGACAGCGTGTTCACCCGGCCCGAAGGGAACCAGGTTCACACTCATACTGGTGTTTCCG
>CAYOVN010000031.1:0-4019 GCA_964407425.1 uncultured Gemmatimonadaceae bacterium | reverse complement strand
CCGATAGAAACTTCGGGCACCAGTTGGGCCGTGTCTCGCCAAAGACTGCCGGAAACGGTCCGCACTACGATGGTGTCGCCGACGGTGTCATGTGTGGCGACCCAGTCTCCACCTGCGGAGCCCTGTCCCCCTGAGCTGCACGCAGCGGTGAAAATGCCGATGGTGAGGAGGATTGCCAGGGTGGGTACGGAGTGCTTCCGCATGGGAGTGCTCCCTGTTGAAATACCTCTGTGTCGATCAGAACTGTCGGGAGGTTAGATGCCGGTGGAGGGGTAAGGGTTGGGCGGAATCAGAATCTAGACGCCCCTCGTGTTCGGGTCCCAGATGAGCTTGTGGAGCTGGATTTGTAGGCGAACGGGAAGAGCATCTTCGAGTATCCAATCCGCAAGCTTCCGGAGGTCCAGGTCGTCCCAAACGGGAGAGAACAGGAGGGCTTTGAGATCCTCCCCGGCCAACCTCACATCGAGGCCCCGCTCTCGAATGGTGTCCCGGGCCCATTCGTAGTCTTCCCGGTCCCTTAGGACGAACTTCACCTCGTCCCGGTGAGTGAGATGGCCCAGGTTCGACCAGAGGTTCTTCTTCTCCTCCCCGGAACCGGGACACTTCAGATCCATGATCTTGTGGGCCCGGGGGTCGAGAGGGGACACATCCACGGCCCCGGATGTCTCCACCAAGACCGTGTAGTCCCGATCCAGAAGCTCCTGGGCCAACAGGAAGGCGTTCGGGTGAATGAGGGGCTCCCCTCCGGTAAGCTCTACGACCGGGCACCCGAGCCGATCTACCTCCTCATGGATTTCCTGGAGGGTATTCTTCTCCCCGCCTTCAAAGGAGTAATCGGTGTCGCACCACACACACCGGAGAGGACAGCCGGTGAGGCGGATGAATGTGCACGGAGATCCTGCCCAGGTGGATTCACCCTGGATCGAATGGAAGATCTCGGTGACCCTGAGGAACTTCCCGTCGGTCACTCTTCGTCCCTTGAAGCCTTCTTCGCCTTTGGCCAGAGGAATCCCAGCGGTGATTCCTGGATCACACTTCCGGCAAAGAAAAGCATGTTCGCCGGCCGCTCGGCCAGGCGCCGCATGAGATAGGGGTACCACGATTCGCCGAAGGGGACGTACACCCGGACGTTGAACCCTTCCTCCTTCAGTTCCCGCTGCAGATCTCGCCGGACCCCGTGGAGCATCTGGAACTCGAAGCGGTCAGCGGGGATGTTTTCCTTTCGGATGAACTCCACGAGAGTGTCGACGATCTCGTCATCATGGGTCGCGAGGGCCGGATAGTTTCCATCGGTCAACAGAGCCTTGGCGACGTCCACAAAGTTCTGGTCCACCTTCCTTTTGTCCTGGAAAGCAACTTCCGGGGGTTCCGCGTAGGCCCCCTTACAAAGCCGGACCCGGGCGCCCAGCTCGTTCATCCTGAGAGCGTCGTCCATGGTCCGACGAAGGTAGGACTGGAGCACGGTACCCATATTCCGGTAGCCTTCTGCCCAGAGTTCCTCGAAGGGGTCCAGGGTCGCCTGAGTCCAGTCCGATGATTCCATGTCCCAGCGGATGAACATATCGTGGTCCTTCGCCCGATCCATGATGAGCTTGAGGTTTTCCTTGAAGAAGTCCTTCCCGATCTCCAGGCCTACCTGGGTCGGCTTCACCGAGACGTTTCCTTTCAGGTCCTGGTCAATGAGTCCGTCCAGAATTCGCAGGTAGGCGGAGACAGCGTCCTTTGCCGTGCGTTCGTCGTGCTCGGCCTCACCCAGGTAGTTACCCGTGACGGTCAATTCGATTTCGTTCGCCTCCCGGGCGGCACGAAGGAAGTCATCTACCTTCTCGCCCGGTACGAAGCGCGTGCTCATTCTGCGGAGCGGAGTTTTCGTGACAATGGCCTTGGCCGCTTTGGACTCGCTCAAGAATATCAGTGCATTTCTCAGCATCATTCGGTCTCTGGTTGCGGGCGCAAAATTGCGTCCCGTAGAAGATCATTAACTTCCAGCAGGGTTAGAGCTTCCAATTGAGCCCTGACCTCTTCCTCGGTTTTTCCGTGCCGGATAAGGGGAGTTTCCAGGTGGCCGACTATGCCGGCGCCCGTGTCCGCCCACCTCGGAAACACCAGGTATCCCGAAAAGGGGGTTTCGAGATTGGGGGTTTTTTCAACCTCTACGGATACCGTGTATGGGCATCCGTCGAGCCCCTCGAATCCAGGAGGACGGCTGTGAAATGAAAAATACCCTCCCAGCGTGCCGTCGGTAGCTTCGGCGGTTTCAGGCGGGCCTTCATTCTCCCGGTCCTTCCGGGGGGCATCGTTCATGGGACTCCTGATGTTACCTATCCGTAATAGAATGAAAACAAGGTAGAAGGGGGGAATCGGGAAGGACAGATCCCGGCTTCCCACGGAGGGCGAGGGTTCTCAATTCGGCCCATTCCCTTTGGCGGGGGCTCGGCGGTTCGAGCCCTTCGGTTGTCCCGGCCTAACTCAATGGGTACTGTTTTGCCGCCGATTCTCAACCACACTTCAGGAGCTTGCCCCATTTTTGGGGTGCAGCCGACAGCCGGATTAGGCTTCAAGCAGCGTTTGGCGGGAGATAACCCATGAGAGCAGCAGTGTTTTCAGAATTTGGTGGCCCGGAGGTGGTTCGTTTGGACGATCTTCCTGTCCCGGAGCCGGGGCCAGGAGAGGTCCGGATCGCCGTAGGCGCCTCGGCCATGAACCACCTGGATCTGTGGGTGAGACGAGGGCTGCCCTTCGAGATCATCATGCCCCACATCGGCGGTTCCGACATCGCCGGGGTGGTGGACTCCTTGGGCCCCGGGGTCCAGGGAGTGTCGCCGGGAACCAGGGTGGTCGTCGACCCATCCCTGGACTATGACTGGTACGATGGCGCCTCTTCCGGGCCGAGCCTTCCAGCCAAGGAGCTTCGTCTCATCGGCGAGCACACCCAGGGGGGGTTCGCTGAATATTGTGTGGTGCCTGCCGCGAACCTGGTCGAAATCCCGGAGGGAGTCAGCTTCGAGAAAGCGGCGGCGGCCAGCCTGGTCGGCGTCACGGCGTGGCGTGCCCTCTTTGTCCGGGGAGGGCTAAAGGCCGGGGAACGGGTTCTCGTGACCGGGGCGTCCGGCGGCGTGTCATCCATAGCGATCCAAATGGCCCGGATGGCCGGGGCAGAGGTGTTCGCGGTCACCAAAGGAGACGAGAATGTCGCCCGGGCTCTGGAACTGGGAGCCCATGTGGCCTATGACCGGGCTGAGGTGGATTGGGGCAAAGAAGTCTTCAAGGCCACGGGCCGCAAAGGTGTCGACCTCGCTCTGGACTCGGTTGGGCAGGCGGTTTGGTCGTCCTGCCTGAAAACTCTGGGTGTGGGTGGGAGACTCGTGACCTTTGGAGCCACCTCAGGTGCTGCGGGAGACACGGAGATCCGTCTGGTATTCTGGAGACAGCTCTCCATTCTTGGTTCCACCATGGGTAATCCCGCCGACTACCGCAGGGCCATGGATCTGGTTTTTCAGGGCAAGATCGATCCGGTGATCCATTCGGTTCTACCCCTTTCCGAGGCACGCCAGGCCCACGAGATGCTGGAGAACGGGGAAGTGTTCGGGAAGGTCGTGCTGACGCCCTGAATCACCAAACGGGAAGGACAAGAGGTACATGGATCTGAAGGAAGCCCAAGAGAAGGTTGATGCCTGGATCGGACAGTTCGAGGAGGGCTACTGGCCTCCAATGCACAACTTGGCCCGGCTCATGGAGGAAGTCGGAGAACTGGCACGGGAGCTGAATCATCTCTACGGCTCCAAGCCGAAGCGCCCCGACGAGCCCGACCAGGAACTGGCTATGGAGTTGGCCGACGTCCTTTTCGTCCTTCTGGTCATCGCCAACGAGCAGAAAATCGACCTGGATGGGGCGTTGGTGCGGGTCCTGGAAAAGTACCGGGCCCGGGACAGCCATCGGTGGGCTCGGAAGGATGAAGCTTGAAGAACGGTGCTGAGTCCCCCATCCTTCTCCCTCTAACGTCCTCCATACAACCTGAT
>CAYOVN010000030.1:0-27085 GCA_964407425.1 uncultured Gemmatimonadaceae bacterium | reverse complement strand
GAGTCCCAGGCGGCCCCCGCCGCTTCATCCTCCGGCTTTGCGGCCTTCCATAGGGCGAAGTCCCGGACATCCTCTTTGGCGTATTCGTCCATGGATACCCGAGCCCCAGGCCTCACAGAATCCGGGTCGATTCTCGAAAGCCGACCATACTCCGGGAAGGATGAAATGGAGAAGTACACGGACCCGTCCTCGGCAAGATAGGCCAGTCCCTTCTGTTCCAGGCGAGAGACGAATTCCACCATAGACTCGACATAGTCCGTGGCCTTGGGGTAAAGGTCAGCCGGCCGCAAACCCAACGCCCGGGAATCCTCCAGGAACGCCTCTCCGAAGGGCTGGGTGTATTCCTGGATGGTGACACCCTTCTCCAGAGCGCCTCGAATCGTCTTGTCGTCCACGTCGGTGAGGTTCGACACGAACCGGACATCATAGCCGCTCCACTCCAGAAACCTGTGGAGGAGATCGAAGGCCACGAAGGTTCGGAAATTCCCAATGTGGGGGAAGTCGTAGATGGTCGGCCCACATCCATAGACAAGGACTTTGCCCGGAACCAGGGGCTCGAAAGTCTCAAGGCTCCGGGAGAGGGTGTTGTAGAGTTTGATGGCCATTACAAAAGGACTCGGATTTCGGTTACGGTCCAACGCCCGTCGTGGAGGGCATAACCCAGGAAGACAGTAAAAGTAACAGCCTCAGAAAGGCCCGGTGAGGAGGTTTGCCACTTGATTTCAGCAAAACCCATTTGGCCGTCATCCCCGGCCAGAGCGGCACGGGAAAGAACAGCCTCTCCCCCGGCATAACGGTTCAGAAACTCTTCCAAGGCTGCCTGAGCCTGCCGGGGCCTAATAAGCAGGTGCTCCTCATCGGGAAGGTGGAGCCGAATCCCGGTTCCCAGCATCCGCTCCCTTATGCCCGCGGAGTCCTTTTCCTTCCAGGCCTGGGCGAAGACAGTGGCCTGTTCCTCCAAGGCGCCTTGGAAACCCTGCCCGAACGTAGGTTCGATGGACAGATCTGACACGCCGATTCCCAGCACCAGCATCAGGAAGATCATAAACCCTCAATCCCGCCCGGCGGAGGTGAGCCCTCACCTGAATACCGTCGGAAGAACTCTCTCACCGCCGATGCAATAGCGTTGGCCGTATTCACCTGGAAGGTCCCTTCGGTCAGGACCCGTTCTTCCTCGGGGCTTGTGATAAAACCAACCTCAACCAGAACAGCTGGCATGAGGGCGTTGGTGATAACGGCCAAGGGACCCTGCTTCACCCCCCGGTTCGGTCCGGGGTGGAAAGGAGCCAAACGGTCCTGTGTGAGTTCGGCCAGGAGCGCCGACCAGTGCTGATGATCCAGGCTCCGCAGCTCGGTCAGGATGAAGCTGAGATCCGGATCGGCAGAGGGCCTCTCCTCCTGGGTCTCGAACTCCTGGGCGGCGTTTTCCAGGGCCGCAACTCGTCTCTCATGTTCGTTCCGGGCTTCGGAGAGGAAGTAGGTTTCGAATCCCCTGGTGGCCCTTGAATTGGGAAGGGCGTTGGCGTGGATGGAGATAAAAACCCCCGGGTTCTCCCCCTTCCACGCGGTGGCCATCTCCCCCCGTTCCCAGATCGGGATAAGGGTGTCGGCATCCCGTGTGAGATAAACCTGCAAATCCGAATCGTCCTTGAGATTCCTCGCCAAGGCTCTTCCGATAGCCAGGGCAACATCCTTCTCCCTGGTTCCCCCGGGGCCCACCGCACCCGGATCCGGGCCGCCGTGTCCAGGGTCGATGACGACCACCTTCACAGGATCAGGGTGAAAGCCGTTGGGCGTATCCGGGACCCTTACCTGGAGGATCCGGCTGTCGGGATCGTACCGAAACACCTCCGGGAGTTTCCAGGGAAGGACATCGATGAAGAACTGGAGTGGCAGGTGCATCTGGCCGGCGGCCATGTAGGGTGACTCACCGAGGTGGACGCCGTCCCCATCCCAGGAGAGAAAAGGCGTGTCAGGCCGAATCTCCACTATGGGCGCTCCACCCTTCCACCGGGCGAGAATTCCCTTCCCCGATGTCGAAACGGCCCATCCCAACCGGGTTAAATCTTCGACGGGAACCGCGGCAAAGCCCTGCCGATCCACGATGGAAAGAGGGGGATCCAAATACCCATCAGGAGTCTGAACCCGAACCGAGATCGCCGTCTGCCCCGAGCTTGTTGCAGCCGGCCACAAAAAGACGAGGCCGAGGGCGACGAAGCAAAGGACCCTGGGGACCCAACGGTTATAACAGTGTCTATTCATCCGTCCTGGAATGGCCATCGGCTATTTGTACGAATCCATGGCCCTTCGGGCCTCGAGTTCCTGGGTCTTTCGCTTCAGTTTCTCTCTCTTGTCGTACGTCTTTCGGCCCCGGGCCAGAGCAAGGGTCACCTTCGCATACCCTCTTCGAAAGTAGATATCCAGGGGAATGAGCGTGAGCCCTTTTTCCTCTACTTTTCCGGTCAGTTTCCGAATCTCGTACCGATTCAGAAGAAGTTTCCGGGCACGGAGGGGATCTTCATTGGCTCGGTTCGCCTGCTCATAGGGCGAGATATGAAGGCTGTGGAGCCAGACCTCACCCCCCTCGATCCGGGCATAGGCGTCCTGGAACCCAACCTTCCCATCACGGACTGATTTGGCTTCAGGACCCTTCAAGACCAAACCGGCCTCGAACGTTTCCAGAACTTCATATTCATGGCGGGCCTTCCTGTTGGAAGCCACCACCTTTTTGGAGGAGGATTCAGCCATTACCTGCCGGGACGGGAGAACGGGAATGGAGCTTTCGGGTGCGACTCATCGTCAAAACCTGGGACACCTCGCCACCCAGAATAAACACTATCGCCCCGTAATAGATCCAGAAGAACAGGATGGCTAGCGCGGTCAGTCCACCATACACCGTGCTGAAGTTGGCTGCATTGGTGACGTACCAGGAGAAGAGATACTTGGTGACCTCAAAAAGAACCCCGGTGAAAGTGGCCGCCCAGAGAGCGGTTCTCCAGGGAATCCTCCGAGGTGGCAGGAATTTGTAGATCAGGAAGAAGAGGACCCAGATGGATCCAAAGGCCAGGAGCAGGGCTACGGCCTCCCGGAACAGGTCCAACCCGGGTCCTTCCCACCCAGTCATGGTGACCCCAAGCCGCTCGACGGTCCTCACCGCCACCGTGATCCCAATATTCACGATAAAAAACAGGCCGCCGACCACCACCATCATGGCATCAAAGAGCTTCCCTTTGATAATGCCCCGGCCATGGGAAAAATCGAAGATCTCTCGGAGAACCGTCCTGAGCGTCCCCACCAGTCTTGTGGAAATCCAGACAAAGACCAGAAGACCCACCAGGCTGAAACTCGCCGAGTCTCTCAGGAGGGATTCGATGGCCCCCTGTACCCGGGTGCTGAGATCCACATCCCCCCCGACGGTCGGGAGATTCCCGACCAGGAATGGCACCAGGACGGAGGCCGGATCCGGGAAACGGGAGTTGAGGACCAGACCAGAGATACCTACCAAAAGGAGAGACAATGGAACGAGGGCCACCAGTACGTTGAACGTGATGGCCCCCGCCATGAAGAAGATGTTGTCTTCGTCGGCTTTGGAAACGACCCTGAATAGGAAATGCCGAAAGCGCCTTATCCGGCCTGGATCAAGCCGGAGAGCGAAACCCTGCCCCTGGGAATCGGTCATCAGTGGGCTTCCCTATGGGATTCCGTTCCTATTCCCCCGGCACTTCCTCAGTGGGCTCGATGAGTTCCGCAGTCTCGATGTCGACGGAAGCAGTGCCCTCAACCCCAGGAACAGCAACCTCCTTCGCCGCCTCGATGCCGGCCCGATATGCAGCCTTGGACCGCTCCAGTTTCTCTTCGAGATCAGAACGGGCATCGGTCGCAGCCTTCCGGCCCGAGTCAACCGCTTCCCTGACAGACTCCACCCGGGACTGAACATGCTCCCGAGCTGTACTCAGGCGACCTTCGATATTGGTCTGAGCATCCCGGACCCGGTCCTTCGCCACGTCCTTGAACTTCAGAGCTCGGGCCTTGATCTCTTCCTGGGTCTCCTCCCCTGACTGGGGTGCAAACAAAAGGGCCAGACCTGCCCCTACCAAAGCACCGAGGACAAAGGACCCGAGACCTCCGCCACCATCTCTTTCGATAACGATGTAAGGGTTGTCGTCCAGATCACGCATGAGACTCTCCTTGCAGGGGCAAACCTGACCGGAAGCACCGAGACCTCCGTCCAGGATATCTAATGAGGTAAGGTAATCTCCTGCTCTCATACCCTCCAGTCATTGCCGCCGATCCCGATCTCGGGTTTCTCAAACCCTTCCCTGCCCAGCAGACCGTATGTGAGCTTCTTGCTCACCTCGACCCCCGGTTGATCGAGAGGGTTTACACCGTAGAGGGAGCCAGCGAACACGGTGGCGATCTGGAAGAGCATAAAAAGCTCTCCGAGAGCCCTTGGTGTCAGATCCGAAACCTCTATCGACATGCTCGGGCGGCCCTGCTGACGGAGGGCCTCCATGGTGGCAAGGCGCTCCGTGTCCAGCAGCTCCGCCAGGGAATGTCCGCCCAGGTAGCTGAGGGCCGGAAACTCCTGCCTGATGGGGGGAATCTCAACCGGATCATCAACCGCACCGACTCCGAGGAACAGCACGACCTTGTCCCGGGGGCCTTCCATCAAAAGTTGGAGAAGAGAATGCTGGTCCGTCGCTCCCAGAGCAGGCACGGGGGTTGGACCGGTGTTCACGGTCCGGCCGTCCCGATCGACAGCTTTCCCGAGCGATTCCGCCCACAGCTGCTGGAACCAGGCCGCGAAGGTCCGGAGCCGATCCGAGTAGGGCATGAGGACCTGAATGGGCGCTTGCTGGCGGGTATCGGCATCGTGAAGAAGGGTGGCCAAAATACCAGCAGGATTCTCGAGGAGTTTCGGCGTGTCACAGCGCTTGGCCATCTCCTCGGCACCGTTCAGTAGTTCGTCGATATCGATCCCCGCCACCGCCGCCGGGAGGAGGCCCACCGCGGAGAGAACCGAAAAACGCCCACCCACGTTCGATGGAACCTCCAGGACCGGTATGCCCTCTTCTTCTGCGATCTGGCGAAGAATCCCGGTCTTCGGGTCGGTGGTGAAGAGGAAATGGCCCCTGGTGGGTTCTTCCCCCAGGAGTTCATGGAGGAGGCCTTCGACCACCATGTACTGAGACATGGTCTCCGCCGTGGATCCTGACTTGCTCACGACATTGAAGAGTGTCCTCCTCAGATCCAGCCGACTCAAGAGGGCGGAGACCGTCCTGGGGTCCACGTTGTCCAGGATGTAGAGGCGGGGGTAGTGGTCCCGGGCCTCCTCATCGAGTTCGTTCCAGTGAGGACCGAGGAGAGAGTCACGCAACGTGGTGGTTCCGAGGGCAGAGCCACCGATTCCCAGGATCACTACGTTCTCGAACCACTGCCCAAATCCATCTGCCAATTCCTGAATTGCCTTCGCGGCCTCCCGAGCCTCAGGAAGGGCGAAGAACCCCATTTCTCCCGAAAGCCTCCGCTCTTTCACATCGGCGTAGGCGCTTTCAAAAGCATCGAACAGGGGTCCGTCGAGCTTGGAGGGATCCAAACCACGCCCTTCCAGATTCGGGGAGAGCATGTTGGCAAAGTCCAAAACTACAGATTTCATCGAGGGTAGTCCTTTGGTATCGTGGGTCGGTCGGTACGGTAGCCGGTTCGCCGAGACAAGTTGCACATCAGATCTCGACGGACAAGCCGTCGAAAGCTGGCTCCACCCCGGCCGGCAGAGTGTCCAACAACTCCTGGTGCCCGACTTCATGGGTCATGTGCGTCAAAAAGGTCCGTTCGGCCCCAACGGCCCTCGCCGCCTCGATGGCCTCTTCCACATTGAAGTGGGTGGGGTGAGGATTTCCCCACCAAAGGGCGTTGAGGACGAGGGTTCTGACCCCCTTGAGAGCCTCCACGGTCCGAGGAGGAAGGGTCTTGGCATCGGTGATATACCCGAGGGATCCAACCCGGAACCCGAACACCGTGGTCGGTCCGTGGGGCACGGGCAGAGGAAGGAACTGCCGGCCCAGAACATCCAAGGGCTGAAAAGCCTGAAAACCGTTGAGGCGGAATTGGGGGATGGTACTCCCCGGCGGAGGACGAATGGCCTCATCGAAGATGTAGGGAAACCGCCTCAGCAGTTCGTAGTGGGATCCTTCCGGACAAAAAACCGGCAGATCTTTCTTGGCCCGAAACCGAAAGATCCTCAGGTCATCGGCGCCATGGATATGATCCGCATGCAAATGCGTGAACCAAACTGCGTCGATATGGTCTATCCCGGCCGCCACCAGCTGAAGACGAAGCTCGGGCGGAGAATCGACCATCAGGTTCCCCCCGGGAAGAGCGAGCACAGCCCCGTGCCGGGTCCTGCGGTCTCGCGGATCATCGGATGTACACCGCGGACAATGACAACCGATGACAGGCACTCCGAAGGACGTTCCGGTCCCAAGGAAGGTGAGTTTCAATGTGGGCTCCTGATGCATCCCCGACGAAAGCTGAGCCGAAGGGGTAGATTCAAGGACCTTCTCCTGGCATCGTATGAATCCCAGGGCCGTAGCGGAAGGGGTCCGTTCGGCCACAGGGTGCCACAGAAAATCCTTAAACCCCCTGGAGAGTACCGGGGTCCCATGAAATGTAGCCTCATCGCTGACGAGTCTTCCCTCGCCCAGGCAGCCACCGAGCTCCAGGCGCAGACCAGGATTGCCCTGGACTGCGAGGCCGCGGGTTTCCATCGATACACCGACCGCCTGTGTTTGGTGCAACTCTCAACCGAAAAGGAAACCTACCTTTTCGATCCTCTTTCCTGTGATCCGTCCGGGGTCCTGAAAGGACTTCTGGAGGACCCAGGGGTCCAGGTCGTCATGCACGGTGCCGATTTCGACCTTCGGCTCCTGGATCGGGACCTGGATATCCGACTCCAGGGCCTGTTCGACACCCAGGCCGCCGCCACCCTCCTTGGCGCAACCGCCATAGGCTTGGCGTCCCTTCTCGAGGAGCACCTGGACGTCAAGCTCTCGAAGGCCTATCAGCGAGCCGATTGGGCCCAACGGCCACTCCCAGAGGAGATGCTGAAATACGCAGCCTCCGATACTGAATTCCTCCTTGAATTGGGAACCATCCTGGCCGAGCAGCTATCTGAGGCAGAGAGGGAGGGTTGGGCCAAAGGGGAGTTCGAGTTCCTAGAGACAATTCGGTGGGAAGAGGATAAGGCTGATCCGGTGGTTCGATTCAAGGGAGCCCGGCACCTTACCCCCAGACAGGTCACCGCCCTCCGGGAGATGCTGTCATGGAGGGACGACCTCGCCAGGGCACGAGACAAAGCTCCCTTCAGGATTGTCGGCGATTCAGTTCTGGCCGGATTGGTGATGGAGCGTCCCGAAACAGTGGACCAGATGGCGGCCCTCAAGGGGATGTCCCCTCGTTTGGCCCGCTCCCACGGCCGGGAAATCCTCGCCCGACTGGATGCGGTTGAAGCCCTTCAGGAGGAAGAGCTCGTTCCATTCCCCAAGGGTGGCCGGAACGGCCCGGGCCGACCCAGTCCGGAGGAAGAGGCCCTTGCGGACCGTATCAGGGCCCTGAGGGCGGGGCGGGCGGAAGAACTGGGCCTGGAGAAGGGTGTCTTGCTCTCCAACGCCCAGATCCTCGAGATCGTTCGGTCGGCCCCCCGATCCGAGGAGACCCTGGCCCAGATACCGGGAATCAGGGGATGGCAGGCCAAACTCCTGGGGGCGGAAATTATGACGATTCTGGCCAGCTGAAGGAAGCTGGCCGGGAGAGGCTGATCTCAAAAAAAGCGGGGCCGGGCAAACCATGCCCGACCCCGCTCGGTTTCTTAGGTCTATCGCCTGAACCAATCAGGCAGATTCACCCTCTTCCTTCGTCTTGCAGTCGATACAATACCGAGCATGCGGAAGAGCGTCGAGACGTTCGTAACCCACCTCCACCTCGCACGTGTGGCACGTGCCGAAGGTTTTGGGATCGTGGTAAAGTCGGCGGAGAGCCTCCTCAATGCGGTAGAGGTAGCGGCCCTCTTTGGTAGCAAAAAGAGCAGCCTTCTCCCGCTCCATGGCCTCTGTCCCCTGATCGGCCATGTGGTCGGTGTAGGACGAAAGAGCCGAGTCGCTGGACTCCCGGTCTGCCCTCCCAATTTGGTCGAAGAGCCCCAGGGCTTTCTGAGCCCTTGCTCTTTCATCCATCAACCTTACTTCGATGTGTGCCAGCTGTTTCTTGGTGAGCATTCTGATCTCGAACTGTGGAACGTGTGACCTGCTTATCCGTGGTCCGATCCCCCCATTTGCCGATTGGGTTGTCGGAAGCCTTTAAAATTAACGCTGGCTCTAAAAATCGTCTACCCGGGTACCCCCTGTTGGTCTCCAGAAGCTTTCCTCAGGCAATCCCCCGAAACCGACGGTTGGAAAGAACGGATAGGACCAACCGATCCGAGGGCCCGCCTTGACGGCGGAGTCGGTTTTTGGAGCTTTATCCTTTCCAGAAGCAACATACGTTCTCCTTCCACACCCGGGATTTCCGTGGATAAGATTCGCTGTAGACGTTGTAAGAGAGAGAAGGCTCGCCTCGAGAAGGCCCCTTTCAAGAACCCCCTCGGGGAGCGGGTTCATGAGGAGATTTGTCAGGATTGTTGGGCTGATTGGCTCGAGCACCAGACGATGTTGATGAATCATCATGGCCTGGATCCTCGGAACCCCCAGGCCCGGGAGTTCCTCTACAAAGAGCTCGAGAAAGTCCTACTGGGAGGCGGGGGTGCGGAGAAGGTCGACACTTCCAAAAAAGGAAGCATCGAGCACTAATTTGCCAGGACCAGCTCCTGGCAGGCTGCATCCCACCCTAGACCGACCAGATACCTCCCCGGTTGGGAGTCCAGAAGTTGGACCGACCCAGCCGGGCAAAGGGCATCGATCCGGTCGAGAGCATCCCCGTGTACCAGGCCGCCGTGTTCCACCAGGATGTGCGTAACCCCTGATGCGATCCAGATCTCATACTGCTCCTCAGGTGTTCCTGAAACGAGTCCCCCGGCGACCAAAGGCCGAAAGCGGGCACTCGGGACCACGCTTCTCCCCGTGTGAAGGTGCAGCCCTGCCCAGAGTTCCGGAGCACCTACCACGGCATCCAGTGGGGTGTTTTCCGTAACGGCACGGGCCGCATCCAAAAGTGCCTCGGACCTGATCCGGTAAGCCTCCATGGTCCAACCTCCGGCCAACCGAACGATGGAGACGGATAGGAAAAGAAGGACCCACCCCAGGGCAATGCCGGAGGTTGGGATTCGGAGCCTTCGAGGCAGGACGGAGGACTCCACCAGTCTCCAGAAGCCCATGGCCACGGCAAGAAAAAGGATCGGCTGAAAGGGAACCAGGAGTCGTATCTCCTGGAAAGGCCAGATCAGGAGAATCCCCAGGGAAAAAAGGAAGGTGAGGGGAAGGATTTTGGAGCGTTGAAAGAGCTCCCAGAGCCCCAGGAGGAGAATCGGAAAAAGAATCAATCCAAGGAATAGGGCCGGTCCGGTGACTCCAGGGACCAGAAGGCTAAGGGCCCTAGCCGTGAGATGGAGAGCGTTTCGCCCCACGAATTCCAGGAAGCCCAGGGGCTGTTCCCGAATTTGGTCGGTGAGCCATCCCCCGTAAGAGCCCAGAATGTCCTGGAGGGTGGGAGGGATCGCCCGGTTCGCCCGCACGCTCCACAACGTCCAGGGCGCGAGGAGAAGCATGCTCCCTGCCAGAGCCCCCAACGAAGCCTTCCTCCGCCCTGCCAGAAAGAGGGTGACAACCCCCGCTCCGAGAACGGCTACCCCCAGAGTTCTCGCATACACGGCGACTGATGCGGCCAGAAGGAAGAGAACCACCCCTCCGGGCCCCCGCTTCGCCTCCATCCTACCTCCAGCCCAGAGGGCAAGAATGAGCCCCACGAGGAAAAGTGGTTCCGAAAGGGGAACCGCCGCGATCCTCCAGAGATGTGCGGACATCCAGATAAAGGCGGTCAAAAACAGGGAGAAGCGAAGAGGGATTCCAAGAACCTTCCGGAGGTACAGACTGAAGATGCCGCCGGCCACGGCCATGAGAACCACATTGACCCCTCCGAGGAGGGGTACGTTCTCGGGAAAAGCCGGAAAGACCCGCCAAACCAGGGCAAGGAGAAGGGGAAACAAGGGTGGAAACTTGGGAGCCAGAGGAGCACCAGGGACTCCCTGGTACCGAAGGCCATCCCCCTCTGCCAAGGACCGACCTAGAAGGACATACACCCCATCGTCATGCCAGATTCCAGGAGGGAGAGGATGCCACGAGCTCAGCCCCACGGCCAGGAATACGAGGACCAGCGCCCACGGGGCCCATGGCCAATCATCCAGTTGTTGAAGTACCTTCTCAGAATTCGGGGAAAGTGGTATCATGGCCGGCCCGTCAGCGGAACCCCCTTTTCCACAGTTGAGTTCAGGAGAACGGTGATCTCCCTGTCCATCGCCCACTGATCAGGAAAGACCCCGCCAGGACATGAAACGTAGCGGATCATCTGCACTTCTGACCGTGGTATTCACGGCCGCCATCCTGAACGGATGCGTCGGGATAAGGCCGCCAAACGATGATATCCCCCCCCGACCACCCCCGGCAAACTTCCCTGCCCTGCCGGATGGCCCCAGCCTCGACATCCTGGTTATCGGGGATTGGGGAACCGGAGGCCTCGGCCAACGGGAAGTGGCGAGGGCCATAGCCAAAACCCATTCAGCGTCTCCCCCGGCCTTCGTGTTGACCGTAGGGGACAACTTCTATCCTTCTGGCGTCTCCGGCCCGAACGACCCCATCTGGAAGACCCACTTCGAACGGGTGTACGCGGGAACGTTTTGGGAGGATCTCGTATTCTACCCCACCTTCGGAAACCACGACTATGACGGGCAGTTGGAGGGCCAGATTCAGCACTCGGAGGTCTCTGATCGGTGGCATTTCCCTAGCCCCTTCTATTCGCTGAAAAAAGACATCGCCGGTGGCGGCACGGTTCTTCTACTGGCCCTGGACACCAATCCCATCTTCAAAGGGCCCAGGTATGCCCAGGAGCAGGTCGTCTGGGCTGACTCCATCTTCTCTACCACCGAGTCGGACTGGGCGGTGGTGTTCGGGCACCACCCCGTGGCGAGCGGGGGACGCCACCGGCCAGACAAATACATCATGCGATCGGTTCTTCCCCTTCTCGAAGGAAACGCGGACCTATATCTCGCCGGGCACAATCATTCGATGGAGTTCATCGTATCGGCCCTGGGAACGCCCCAGGCGGTTTGTGGAGGCGGGGGCGGGACCGACAACCCCTACAACGTCAGGCCAGTGGAGGGTACGCTAGCGTCTTTCACCAACGGCGGATGGTGCTATCTGAGACTGTGGAAAGAGACCCTGGTGGTGGAACTCTATGACCGGGGCGGAGGCCTTCAGTACCGTCACCTCATTCGGAAGCGGGAGGACTAACTCCCATGGTCCTCCAGGTTCTCATCGAGCTCAACGGGGAACCTGGGCTCCTCATCGACCCAGAAGTGGAACACATCAGGCCGAGCATAGTGTCCGGTGACATCGAAATCGAACTTCCCCCTCGGGATCTCCCCTAAATCCAGGTCGGCGTATAGGACCCCCTCCTGATCCCAAAGAGGTCCGGCCAAGCAGTCGGCGGCGGGACTGTAGACGGCGCTCCCACCCCTGCATAGAGCCTCGGGCCAGGCCTCCAGCTCGTCCTTGATTTCAAGGTCCTCCGGATACATGTCCCGCGTCATGTACTGGTTGCACCCCAGAACAAAACACCGGCCCTCCAACGCAATATGCTGCAGGGTCGATTGCCACCGGTCCCGGGCGTCTGCCGTGGGAGCCAGGTAGATATCCACGCCCTTCCCGTACATGGTCATCCGAGCCAACGGCATGTAGTTCTCCCAACAGATCAAGCCACCCACTCGGCCGAAGGGCGTAGGTATCACCGGGAGTGTACTCCCATCCCCTTCCCCCCAGATCAGCCTCTCGGAAGCGGTAGGCTTCAGCTTCCGGTGCTTCCCCAGAAACGTCCCATCGGGGCCGAAGTAGAGGAGGGTGCAGAAAAGGGTCCCTCGGCTGTACGTGCTGTCACGTTCGACAACGCCCACGGCAAGGTAGAGCTCCGCCTCCCGGGCAGCCTCGGCGAACCGATCCGTCTCCGGCCCGGGAACATCGATGGCTCCCTCCCAGTACCGCTCCCAGCTTCGTCGGCCGGCGGGACTTCTCCCCCCCACCGCGGTACCAAAAGCCAAACCCCACGGATAGCCACCCACATACGCCTCAGGGAAAAGGGCCAGCTTCGCACCGTTCGCCCCGGCCTCCCCTGTCATCCTGACTACCTTCTCCACCGTCCCTTCCCGGTCGAAAGGCAGAGGGGCGGCCTGGATGACTGCTACCCGAACTGTATCAGGCTTTGCGTTCACTAGCCGCACTCACTGTAGCCGCAGACGTGGCACTTCACGCACCCCTCTTCGAACGCCAACTGGCCGGTACCGCAATCCGGGCAGCTCCCCATGAAATGGTCGTGGAGCCCGTGGTAGCTGGGGGCCTCCTTGGGGGCGGCCCCGCCTTGGGGAACGGTGGTGGGAACGGCTATGGGAAGCTCTTCCTGGATTCCAGCCTGTTCCTCCAGATAACGCTCGACAGCCTGTCCAATTGCATCAGGTGCAGAAAGCACCTTGTTCGGGCCTACGCCCACCGCTCTGTCAGAGGAGATTCCCCGGAGTTGATCCCGGAGAGCCGTAATGGGGACCCCTGACCGGAGGGCCAGAGACATGAGGCGCCCCATGGCTTCGGCGTGAGCGAAGGCCGACCCGCCAGCCTTGCCCAGGGTACAGAACATCTCGAAGGGCCTGCCCGCGTCGTCTTCGTTGATGGTGACGTACATATCACCCAAGGGGGAGTTCATCTTCAGCGTCCGCCCCTTCAACATGGCTGGGCGCTGCCGCTTCTTCCGAGCCGAAGCTGCGGTGAGATCACGGTCCTCCAACTCGGCGTGGGCATGTTCCAGTTGGCCGTGGAGGCGGTGAATTTCCTCCCTTGCGTCGGCCAACTCCTCTTCCAGCTCCTCCCGGCGGGCCACCGCTTCGACATCTTCGCTGGTCTGAGCCGTTTTGCCGGTGGAGAGAACCTGCTCGGGCCTCGAGCCGTCCCGGTAAACGGTGACACCCTTACATCCCAGAGAAAAGGCCAGCTCGTAGATCTCCCGTACCTCCTCTTTCCCGGCCTCGTTGGCGAAATTCGTGGTCTTCGAGATGGCCGAGTCGGTATGCTCCTGGAAGGCCGCCTGCATCCGGACGTGCCACTCCGGGGAGATGACGTGGGAGGTCACGAACACATTTTGAATCTCCTGGGGCACGCCGGGGAAGTGAACGTGGCCCTCCAGGGCGATTCGCTCGATGAGTTCCTCCGAATACCACCCCTGGGCCTTGGCGATCCTGACGAAGTCGGGATTCACATCCGGCATGAGGGATCCGGCCTGGTTCCGCATGAAAGCGACAGCGAAGAGGGGCTCGATCCCCCCTGAGCAGCCGGCGAAAATGGAGATGGTCCCGGTAGGGGCCACGGTAGTCAGATTACAGTTCCGCAGGCGCCTTTCGGGTCGGACCCGCTGTCCGTTCCCGTCCCGGGCACAAGCATGGTCCGGCCCCCAAATGGACTGTTCCCATTCCGGGAATACGCCACGGACCTCGGCCAGCCTCTCCGAAGCGACCCTGGCTTCCTCATTCAGGAAACCCATGACCTTGAGCCCCATCTCCACACCCTCAGGGCTGTCATAGCGGATTCCAAGCCGGACCAGCATGTCCGCCCAACCCATGACCCCCAGCCCGACGCGGCGGATTCGCTGGGCCAGATCGGTGATCTCCTGGAGGGGATACCGATTCGCGTCGATTACGTTGTCCAGGAAATGGGTCGAGAGGTGCACTACCTGCCGGAGCCCCTCCCAGTCGATACCGGTATCCGGATCGTCGCCCCAGGAGAAGTCATCCCGAACGAAGCCACCGAGATTGATGCTTCCCAGGTTACAAACATCGTAGGGAAGGAGGGGCTGTTCGCCGCAGGGGTTGGTGGCCTCATAGGGCCCCAGGTGAGGTACCGGGTTGTACTGGTTCGCCCGGTCCACGAAGAAGACTCCAGGCTCGCCGGTGGCCCATGCCCCATTCACGATGAGGTCGAAGATCTCTTTGGCGTTTTCCTGCCCGACGACCCCCTGGGTTTTGGGGCAGATCAGGTCGTAGTTCTCTTCCGTCCCCACCGAGTGCATGAAAACGTCCGTTACCGCAACCGAAATGTTGAAGTTGGTGATCTTGGACGTGTCTTCCTTGCAGGTGATGAATTCCCTGATGTCGGGATGATCCACCCGTAGGATCCCCATATTGGCCCCACGTCGGGTGCCCCCCTGCTTCACCACCTCGGTGGATGAATCGTACAGGGTCATGAAGGAGACCGGCCCCGACGCCACACCCATTGTGGACCGAACGGTGGCTCCGGTGGACCGGAGTCGGGAGAAAGAAAAGCCGGTTCCACCCCCGGACTGATGAACCAGGGCCATGGACTTCAGCGTGTCGTAGATTCCGCTCTGCCCGTTGGAGAGGGCATCGTCCACAGGAAGGACGAAACACGCGGAGAGCTGCCCGAGGGGGCGGCCCGCATTCATGAGGGTCGGCGAGTTGGGTTCGAATCTCCCAGCAACCATGAGGTCGAAGAACTGCCGGGCGACCTCTTCCACCGCTGCCTCCGAGGCCCCAAAACGGGCATCCTCCTTGGCGATGGTGTAGGCCACACGCCAGAACATGGTCTCCGGCTCCTCAACGATTTCCCCCTGGTCATTCTTCTTCAAATATCGCTTCCCGAGGACGAGCTTGGCGTTCTCCGTCAGCTCTGGGGTCGGAAGGTCTTCCGGGAGGCGGTCGTCGAAGATGAAGGCCTCGTCATGGGGCCGGAAAGGGCGGGTCATCGGCGGTGCTCTCCCGTGCTTCGATGTGGATAACTGGTGGAAAGGGGGAATCCTCAGCGTCGAAAACCGGCGAAAAGCCCCTCGCCGGTTGGACATTGGTGTGGAAAACCCTTCAAGCCACAAAATCTAGCGGTTACTCCATACTAGGGCCACTAGATATTGTGGTCAAGGCAAAAAACCGGGTTAGAAGGAGATTCCCAGTCTAAGGTAGCTTCGGGTGCCATTTTGGCCGGAAAATGGGAAGGCAATTCCCAATCTGAAGTCCATGGCCTGGAACCAGAGAGGGAGGGCCCGGACGACGAGTTCTCCGCCTGCGGAGGTCAGGGTTTCCAGCCTCGGATTGGAAGGGGCCAACCCCTCCGCTTCGGGGCCCCACGCGTTGCCGGCATCAAAAAAGAGGGTCCCGCTCACCCAATCCAGGTGGAGCGGGAATAGTCCGGGACCCCGGTTCACGAGCCAAATCGGGAACCTGTACTCGGCAGCGCCCGACCATGCATATCGTCCGAAGCGGCTGGCCGTCGGGTACCCTCTGACCGGGAAGAGAAGGGGCTGGCCGAGATCCAGAAGTTGGGCGGGGAGTCCTCCTCCAGAAGCCCCTCCCACCTCGAAGTGGAAGGCATCGGCCCCGGCCCCACCACCAACTCCTCCGCTGGCCCTGAGTCCCAGGACGTGGTTCCCAAAACCAAGCCACCTGAAGCCCTTGTAGGCCGAGAACTGCCCGATCACGTCCTGGAAGGAGCGATCATAGCCGGCTACATCCCTGAGAGAGTCCGGAAGTGTCAAATCCCACCTCATCCGGCCTCGGAGGATCAACCCCAGACCATCCTCGGGGCTGACGGAAAAAGAGTACCGGCGGGCATTCCCGAAGGTTGCCGTCACCCGGCCTTCCGCCGACCGCAGAGAAGGACGGGCCAGGTGGAGCCGTTCGCTTTTGCTCAGGTCATCTTCCAGAAGGAAACGGTCTTCCCAGATATGAGAGGCCGTCAAACTCAATGCGGCTTCACTCCGGGACCTCCGGCGGAAAAAGGCAGCGCTCAGGCCGACGGCCCGCTCCTTTTCCACCAGGAAAAAGGTGGATGTGTCCCCATTCTCGAACGCGTAGGTGATCGGGGCGGATCCTGCATCGTAACTCTGGGATACAGCCACACTGAGAAGAGGGTTTTCAAAGCCGCCGTAGGAGTAGGATCCCAGACCCTGAAATGACCCCACGCCCCCGGAAAATGCCCCTGAAAGAGAAAAGGAGTGGCGCCCAACCAGATCCTCTCCCGAGGTGAACAACCCGAAGGAAGGTTGAAGCACCTCTACCCCCCCGGCTTCATCGGCTTCCCGGTAGGTGGGAGCCCAGAAGGTTGGCCGAAGGGTATGGAGGGGATTGTAGGACCTAACAGTCCCATCGGCGCGATCCTGGAGCCGACTGATAGGCCCCCCTCCGGACCCAGAGGGCTCGAATCTGGGATGAAGGGGAGACGGATCGAACCAATCCTCCGGTTGGAAGGGAATTCGCTCGATCCTCCACCCGTCGGCGTGGTAGGATGAGAAGTAGATCCAGTCCCCTTCAGGATCCACCGAGGGAAACGCAGCCCCACCCAGGGCATTGGTTATCTGCCTCCTGCTGCCTGGCTCACCGGAACCCGGATCCACCGGGACTGCGTAAAGATTGGGAATTCCGCTTCGGTCCGATGACCACAACAACCATCGACCGTCCCCGCTCCAGGAAGGGGCGTTGTCGATACCCCGATCTCTGGAGACCTCCCAGACGACGTTTCCTTGTGAATCGAGAATCAGTACGTCGTAGAAAGCCCCCGGAGTCCATCGGGAAACGGCGATCCAGTTCCCGTTTGGAGACCAACTGGGATACGCCCAGAGTTCTTCTTCCGTGAAATCGGTCAGACCCTCCAGGGTCCCATCGGAGAGATCCACAAGGACCAACCGATTCGTCCCTTGACCCTCCTGAACGGCAACCGCCCGGCGTCCGTCCGGATCCACATCCGGGTGGTCCAGACGAAGCCCCTTGGTCAGCCTCCGCTCCTCCCCACCGGGCTCCAGGAGGAAGAGATCGCCCCAAACCCGGTACGAGTCCTCATGGTCGAGCTGGGAGAAGAGGATTCCTCCCTCCGGCGTCCAGGAGAACTGGGAGAGATTGTTGGTCCGAGTCAGCTTCTCTTCGCCGTTCGTCGAGAGGTCCATTCCGCGAATCTGGGCGTCGCTTCGTCCGTCGGCCCTGGCAAAAGCCAGGGTGGCCCCATCGGGAGAGGGCTCGGGGCTCCAGGCATAGTAGCCTTCCCTGGTCAGAACCTCTCCTTCGGTCAGGGGAGCTATGGCCGCGAGGGAGTCGACCAGGGCCTCGAAACGACTCTCTAGTCCCGACCTCCATTCCTCCCATGCCTCGGAGAAGGAGATCCCGAAGGCGTCCTTCGCCGCTGAGTTCAGCCGGTAGGGAATCCACTGTCCGGCTACCCCCCGCACGAAAGCACCCATTGCCTCCCGACCATAGGTGTCCATGAGGTACTGCAGGAAGAGGGAGCCATAGACGTAGTACCGCTGGCCGCCCGGCCATATGGGGGAATCCCCGGAGGTCTGGTCGATGGACTCGAACCGATTCTCCAGAATGGCGGTCCGGACCACCATCTCATGAAAACTGCCCCTTATCCGGCCAGCCTGGGTGAACTCGGATTCATAAAAGGTGGCAAGACCCTCCACCACCCACCCTGGAGTGGCGGCACCTGGAAAAAAAGGCCACTCCAGGGGTGCCCGGCCAAACACGGCCCGGAAGACTCCGCTGAGACCCTCCACATAGTCCTCGTGGAAGACGTGGGCCAGTTCGTGGGTAATAACGAGCTCGAGCCACTCGTCCATATAGGGCAGGCCAAAGCCATCCACCGGCGGCGGGGCAAAGATGACGATTCGGTTGGAGGGAAAGACCCGGGCAAAGCCGTTGGAGACATCGGTATGATCGGTGACGAGAAGGTCCACTTTTCCTTCGGGGGGATCCACGAAGGTCTCAGCCAGATGGTCCCACGCCACTTCCCCCCGCCGCCCGGCCCGCTGTGCCAATTCAAGGAGCGCCTCCGGGTAGGTCACCCTGAGATGTTCCGTTTCCAGCGTTCGCCATTCCTCTCCCGGAGGAATTTGAGCCGCGGCCGGGGTATGAAAGCCAACCAGGCAGAGGGTCAGAAGCCCCAGGACTACCAGGCGGTTGGGACATGCCATCTTGTCAAATCGCTCCATGGGCCTCACCCTAACGAAACCAACATCTCGCCAGGTCATAAAAAAATGCAGACGAAAGAGAATCTCTGGTACCGAGTGGGGTACGCGCTAGAGACGGTCCGAAACCACCTCCCGGCAAACCCGGGGGAGGGATCGGGGGAATCGACTCCCGCCGTGACAACGGCCCCGAACGAAACCCACAAGGTCCTGAACACCCTCCTCACCGCAGGTGCCGGTTCCATCGTCGCCCGGGCCTTAGCCATCTGGCCCAGCCGACGAGCCCCCGGCGTGTTCCGCCTATTTCGAGCGGGAGCGGCGGGTGCAGCCGCTGCCTTCCTGGCGGAGTTGGTTCGACCCGTTCTCACGGGAAAGAAACCTGATACGGCTCTTGAAGAGGAGCTCACAGACGTTCTCTTCGCCGGAGTTGGACGGGGCCTCCTCTATGCCGCCCTGGTCGAGCCCCGGATCCCCGGAGGTCCCATCCTTCAGGGAGCAGTTTATGGTGGCCTGGAATATGCCCTGAGCCCCTGGGGGGGCCTGGGGGAGTTGGCCGGCTCAAACACTCCTCTTGGGGGAATTCCGGCTATTTCCGTTCTCCTCAGAGACCGTGAAAACGACGAGGAGCTGGTGGAACGCATCGCCTACGGGGTGGCCCTGGCCCTTCTCTACCGGCTCTAAGAGCTCATCCACTCTCGTTCGCCCCCCAGATAAGGAGCGGAATCTGCCATGGCCCGACGGCTTCATCGGCCCTCGGCATGGCACGGAACAGATCCGCTGGGCAGCGCTCCAGTCCTCTGGCTTCCTCCACTTCCCTTCTCCCGTTCGGATCCAGAAGTCCAAACAATCGGGTAGTGGCTCGTGCCGCCTCTCCTACCTCCGCCATCCCACAGAAAGAAGAGAGCCTCTCCGCCACTACGGGATAGACGTAGTACCCCGAGATCCCGTCGAGGGCATCCAGGGTCAGGTACTCGGTCCCCCCTTCCCTGACCCTTCCAAGGAATTCGTCGGCCCCCTGGACCATGGGAATCGACCTGGCCTTCACCCCGCTCATAAGGAAGAACGCTCTGGGCTTACGAGTCGTGACCGCTGCTCCGGCCGGAAGGTTCTTCCCGCTCCACTCGGCAAGGGCGAAATACTCCGCCTGTCCCTGTGCAAGGCACATGGTAGAGTTGCCTGAAGCCGTGACGTCCCGACAGGAGCCGGCCTGCAGGGCAATCCGGTTCCATTCGAGCCCAGACGGAATGCCCACCAGCAGAAGAAGAACCGCTGCAGCTACTCCAGACACCCGTTTGGGTAGTGACCCGGCAAGCCACCCAAAAGCCACCACGGTGTAGAAGAACATCAGAGGGAGAAGGGGGAGGGAAAATCGGTCCCCGGACCATGCTTGGGGCCAAAGAAGAACCAGACCCAGATAGAGAGGGAGAAACAGTTCGGCGACCCCAACCCTCTCACGAAGGCAAAGGACCCAACCAAAAAGGGAGAAAAGGGCGAAACCCAGGCCGATAGGGGCAACATGGGGGACGGCGTCTCCCAGAATCCCCGCCGGAATGATCCGTGTGACATAGGCCACCAGGTTTTCCCCACCCCTTTGGACCAGCCCCCCCAAGCCTACCGTCCCCAGGTGAGGCTGATACGGATCGAGCAGCCAAAACTCGGAAACGTATTCACTACCCCCTACCATGGTCCCCCGCAGCCACCAAAGGAGGGCCGGAATGCCTATTACCACAGAGAAAATGCCAAGGGTTTTCCAGCTCTTCCTCAAGCCAAGAGAAAGAAAGCCGGCTACGACCAGGGGAAGACCCGCGGATCGGGTAAAGTAGGCCAGGACCACCATCCCCATGGCCAGGGCCATCCAGCGGCGTCCGTCTCCCGAACCGTCTTCGGTAAGTTCTCTCTCACCCCCGCTTCCAGCACCGGAGTCCGTCGCCGAGGCTCGCTTGAAGGCCCAAAGAGCCGCCATGGTCAGGGCCAGGAAGGTCGGGTCCGACAGTATCCACTGGGAGTAGTAGAGGACGCTCTCGGACAGGCCGAAGAGAAGAGCCACGATGAAGGCCGGCAGAAGCCCTTTTCGATCCCTCACCCAGAGGAATGTGAATGCAACGGCCAAGACCGTCGAGAAGGCCGGGATCAGCTTCAAACCAGCCCAACCCTTCACCCCCAAGAGCATGACGCCCGCCAGGAGGATCGGCAGGACCGGAGGGTATTTGGTGTGGGGTGGCTCCTCCGGGTCCCAGATTTCCCGGTATTCCCCCTGATCCAGGAGGGAGTAGGCCAGCGAAACGTAGCCCGCGTTGTCTCCTCCCGAATGAGGCTGGGGAGTGAAGACTCGGGCAACGAGAATACTCTGTATGAGGAGAACCACCGTCAGGGAGAGGAGAACCTTCCGGGTCACGATTCAGTCCTCCGATTCCCCGGGGTTCTGGATCCCAGGATCCGAGGGCCCTTCGATCCAGTGGCCTCGGGCACGTTTGCCGGGAGCCCCCTGACGTGTGCCCAGGCCAGGAGGGCGAAAGCAGCCGCTTCCCTGGCATCAGGGTCCATGCCGATGGCCTCACCGGGCCGAACCGGGATCGGAGCCAGCTCGGCCTCGATTTTCCCGAAGAGGACCGGATTTCGGGAGCCCCCTCCCATGAGGAAAACCTCGTCCACACCCTTCGGTATTACCCACCGGCGGTAAGCATCTCCAATGCTCCTGGCCGTAAAGGCGGTCAGGGTGGCGAGAACGTGGGGCCATCCCTCCTGGGCCGATCCAGAAATCAGCTCCCCTTCTCCTGTGAAGGACCCCAGGATTTCCTCCACCATGTCCCGGCCAAATACCTCCCGGCCCGTGGATTTGGGGGGCGATTGGCGGAAGAAGGGGTGGGCCAGAAGCTCATCCAGAACCGGCTCCGACACCGCCCCCATTCCAGCCAGCTCGCCACCTTCATCGAAAGTCCGGGCCCCGCCTGTGGCCAATTCCGCCGCCCAGTCCATGAGGGCGATCCCAGGGCCCGTGTCGAAGGCCAGAACAGGGGCAGGATCGGAAAGCCGGGGGAGCCAGGTCACGTTGGACATCCCACCGATGTTGTGGACGGCTCTCGGCCCATGGGGGGAGGAGAAGAACACTCGGTCGGCCCATGGTACGAGGGGAGCACCGTGGCCGCCTGCGGCCAGATCCCGGGAGCGGAAATCACTGATAACGTCGATGCCTGTCCTCTCGGCGATGGTAGCCGGGCACCCGAGCTGAAGAGACGTGCCCCTGTGGCCTTCCGTGGGCGGATCGTGCCAAACGGTCTGGCCATGGGAACCCAGCGCCTCCACCTCCTCAGGCCCGACACCCTCCCCCTCCAAAAGCTCCGTGGCCGCCTGGGAAAACCACTCCCCCAGGGCCGTGTGGAGGAGAGCAAGCTCCCTTGCGCCACCGGATTCCAGGGTCTCCCTGATTTTGCGTCGCTCCCCATCCAGATAGGGGCGGGTCCGGAAGGCGACCAGCTCCCAGCCGGGGAATGGAGAGTCGTTGTCCTCCACCTCCAGCATGGCGACGTCGATTCCGTCGAAGGAGGTTCCGGACATCATGCCCAGGACCTTCAAAGGGGATCCCCCACGACCCGGGCAATCAATCCATCATGTGCCTCGAGAAGCGCTACCGCTTCATCCGGACTCACATCCAACTTCCCCATTACGATGGCGACTTTAACCCGGCCTTCGGAGTTCCGGAGCAGATCCCGGGCCTGTTCTCGATGGAGGCTCAGTGTTTCCATGAGAATCCTCTCCCCTCGATCCTGAAGCTTGTCGCAGGTCACCTGCAGGTCCACCATGAGGTTCCCGTACACATAGCCCGAGAGAACCATGGCCCCGGTGGTGATGGTATTCAGAACCAGCTTCGTAGCTGTACCGGCCTTCATCCTGGTGGATCCCGTGATCACCTCCGGCCCCGTCAAAGGGGCGATAACCACGTCATGGAGGCGGATGAGGTCCTCGGCGGGAGGAGTACAGATGAGGATCCCAGTCTTGGCCCCTCGCTCCCGGGCCAGCCCAAGAGCCCCGTGGACAAAAGGTGTCGTGCCCGAAGTGGCGATCCCCAGGACAAAGTCCTTCGGCGACGGCTCCAGGATCCCGAGGGCTTCCGCTCCAGCCTCCAGGGAATCCTCCGCTCCTTCCTGAGCTCTGGTCAGAGCCGGGAGACCGCCGGCGATTACTCCCTGAACCATTTCCGGATCCGTGCCGAAAGTCGGAGGCATCTCCGCCGCATCCAGAACTCCGAGGCGCCCGGAGGTTCCGGCTCCTACGTACAGGAGTCGTCCTCCCGCCCGGAAGGCGGCCAGAGCAAGCTGGAGGGCCCGGGCGATGGCCTCCCGCTCCTCGCCCACAGCCTCGGCCACCCCTCGGTCTTCGGAGTTGATGAGGTCCACGATCTCCGCAGGCGACAGGAGGTCGATCCGACGGGATCGGGGGTTCCGCTGTTCGGTCAGGCGTTCATCATGCATACTGAAGAAGCTAGGTTAGAATTGGAACTTTTTCACCTTCCGACACCATAACTTCCGTTTCGAAACCACCGGGGTTCATGAACCAACTAAAGACCGTCCTCCCCTATGTAAAGCCCTACAGAAGGGTGTTTCTATGGGGTCTCGCCATGGTGGTGATCTCCAATGCATTCATCATCGCAGGGCCTTTCCTCATGAAAGAAGCCATCGATGGCTTGGGGGACCCCGGGGCCCGAACCGGAACCCTGGCCGGGCTGATCGTCCTGGCCGCCATTTTTGGAGGGGCCGCCAAATTCGGAATGCGGCAGCTTCTCAACACCGCCAGCCGCAGAGTAGAAAGGGACCTTAGAGACGATTTCTTTGGACATCTCCTGAGATTGGACAGTTCTTTCTTCTCGGGGACCCGGACCGGCGATCTGATGAGCCGGGCCACCAACGACACTTTTGCCGTCCGAATGGCCACGGGCCCCGCGGTCATGTATTCGGTAAACACCGTGGTGAGCTTCTTCTTCTCCCTCAGCCTGATGATTTGGATCAGCCCCAAGCTCACTCTCGTAGGCCTTATCCCCATGGTGGTCCTCCCACCAATCGTCATCGGCGTCGGCAAAATCATCCACCGCAGATTCGAGGAGATCCAGGAGCAACTCTCCAACCTCTCCACCATGGTCCAGGAAAACCTGACCGGCCTGCGGATCGTTCGAGCCTACGTCCAGGAGGACGCCCAGGAAAAGCAGTTCGACGCCATGAACCTGGATTACATGGATCGGAATATGGGATTGGTAAAGGCCTCGGGTTTCTTTTTTCCCCTGCTGATGCTCGTTGCCGGATTGGCCATGGTCGTGGTCCTCTGGTACGGAGGCCTCCAGGTGATGGACGGGACCATCACAATTGGGGAGTTCGTGGCCTTCAACTTCTACCTGGCCCTCCTGACCTGGCCCATGATCGCCCTGGGTTGGGTCGTAAACCTCTTTCAAAGGGGTGACGCTTCCATGGGACGGTTGAACCGGATTCTCGAGACCCAGGCCACATTGAAGCCGTCCGAAACACACCCCCCCCTCCCGAAAATTCGAGGAAGAGTGGAGTTCCGGAACGTAGGCTTCCGGTATCCCGGAACGGATCGGCCGATCCTTCAGGACGTATCCTTTGTGGCCGAGCCGGGGGAGACCGTGGCTGTGGTGGGACCGACTGGATCTGGGAAGAGCACCCTGGTCTCCCTGATCCCGAGGATCTATGACCCGGACTCGGGAGACATCCTCCTGGATGGTGCTCGCCTCTCCGACCTGGATCCCGGGGAGATTCGGAACCTCATCGGCGTGGTTCCTCAGGACTCTTTCCTCTTTTCCGACACCATCGGGGAAAATATCGCCCTGGGGTTGGACGACCACGGACTTCAGGGGAGGCCGAGAGAATCGAGGGTTGAGGATGCTGCCAGGGTCGCCCAGATCCACGACACCATTCTCTCCTTTCCCGATGGCTACTCCACACTTCTGGGGGAGCGTGGGATCAACCTCTCAGGAGGACAGAAACAGCGGGCCACCCTTGCCAGAGCCCTGGCCCGGGAGCCCTTCGTCCTCATCCTCGACGATGCTCTGAGTGCGGTGGATACTCACACCGAGGCGAAAATTCTCGCCGACCTCCGAACCGTTCTCGCCGGCCGCACCTCTTTTATCATCAGCCACCGCGTATCGGCAGTGATGAACGCCGACCAGATCCTGGTATTGGACCAGGGCAGAATCGTCGAGAGAGGCACCCACCAAGACCTTCTGGCCCTCGGTGGCATTTATGCCAAACTTCTCCAGCGCCAACTACTTGAGGAAGAGCTGGAGAAAAAGGCAGCAGCGGTATCCTGAGGATTCCCACTCCAGGTGGGGATAACCGTCGGAAGGACGTGGACCCTCAGAACCAAATGGCGAGGCTCAAATCCGATGGAGGATGAATTCGGGTGTGAATCGGGTCAGGAATCCGCTGAGTGCGCTGAAGGTACCTGTGAGCAGGAGAAGCCCAAGGATTACAAGCAGGATCCCCGAGACAACCTGCAGGGCCGGTAGGACTCTCCTGAATCGACCGAAGGCTCGCAGGAATCCATCCAGGGCCAGGGCGGAGAGGAGAAAAGGAACCGCCAACCCCAGTGAGTAGACAAAGAGCAGTCCTACTCCGGACCAGAACTGGTCCTGGGAAGCGGCGAAGGTGAGGATGGCACCAAGGACTGGCCCTATGCACGGGGTCCAGCCAGCTCCAAATGCGGCTCCCACACCAAAAGTCCCCAGATACCCGGCAGGTTTGTCGTGGAGATGAAACCGTTTTTCTCTCATGAGGGGGGTTAAGCGGAAGGCCCCTGCCAGGTGTAAGCCCAAGACCATGATGATGAGCCCGCCTACCCTGGCAATCCACACTTCGTAGTGTCGGAAGAACTGTCCCAGGAAGGATGCCGAAGCGCCCAGGAGAAGAAAGATCGCCGTGAATCCCGCCACAAAAAGAAGTGCGTGAATGAGCGTGGTCCGCCGGTCGACCCCTCCCTGTAAGTCCTCCAGGGACATCCCGGTCACGAAGGTGAGATAGCTGGGAACCAGGGGAAGCACACAGGGGGACAAGAAGGAGAGGATCCCAGCGACAAAGGCAATCGTGATTCCCACACTATCCATCAATCGGACTCCCCGGATTCCAAGGTTTTACGTTCCTCTTCCATTTCTTTCTCCCTCGCCCTCCTGGCCTGACGGGCCTGGGCCAGGGACCGAACCCCCAAAACGATACCGAGCCACCCCGCAACAACGGCGACGAACCACCCCACCAACCAGGGGAAAAAGGCCGCAAAAAGGGCAAGAAACAGGACCATCGCGGCAGCGGTGCCAAGGAGGGTTCGGTCCTCACGCCCCAGGTTCCGGTGCCCTGCGATGGCGTCCCCAAGACTCGACCCGGCCCGAACCAATTCGGGCACACCCCACGTCCCAAGAGTCCCTGAGCCACTTCGGAGTCGTTCGAACCTTTCCTGAAGGGTCCGGCCCGGGTCGAGGGTGGTCTGGGCCTGACCTCCGGCCCCCTCCGCTTTTTCCGGGGACGCGTCTCCGGCGGCTCTTCGGGGTGGGGGGAGGACGATCTCGATGGAGGAAGCCAGATCTGCCAGATAAAGGCCTTCCATCTGAGCTGCCAGTCGCTCGTCCAGAACCCCTACGTCGATTTCCCAATTCCCGAGAAGGCTGGCAGAGTTCATGTTCGAGGAGCCCACCCTGGACCAAATTCCGTCTGCCACCATGGTCTTGGCGTGGATCATGGGACCCTGCCATTCGAAGAGTCGGACTCCAGCTTCCAGAAGACCCCGATACCCACCCCGAGAGAGACTTCCTACCCATGGCCAATTGTTGTGGGCCGGAAGAAGGACCCGGACATCAACCCCGTCCCTGGCTGCAGCAGTGAGGGCCTCAGCCAGGGGGAAGGGAGCCACGAAGTAGGGGTCGGTAATCCAGATCCTATCCCTGGCAGAGGCGGCGATAAGTTGAGTCTCTCGATAAACCCGGGACCGCCAGGGCTCACCCTCGATTACCCAGACCGGGGTATCTCCGGCAGGTTCCACGGACTCTGGGGAAACTTGGGAACGCTCTGAAACCGGATCCCCCAACTCCTGCCAGATTCGTTCGAAAGCCCGGGCACAAACGGCGGCACCGGGCCCCCTGATCTCCACCCCCGTGTCCCTCCAAGGGGGGTTCTTTCCATCACCGGCCCACTCCTCCCCGACGCAAAAGCCACCGATGAAAGCCACACCCCCATCCACACAAACCATCTTCCGGTGGTCCCGCTGTAGCACACCAAATGGATTCCCGATGGACGGAGGATTAAAAGCCCGGACTTCCACCCCTGCCTCCCGGAAAGGTCGCCAGAAACGGCGGCGAGTAGCCCACGAGCCCATCCAGTCATACAGGACCCTCACCTCGACGCCTTCTTTGGCCTTCTTGACGAGGGCATCCCTGAATACCCTACCGACACGGTCATCTCTGAGAATGTAGTTCTCGAAATGGACGTGGTTCCGGGCCCCGTCGATGGCTTCGATCCAAGCGTCGAAGGTATAGGGTCCGTCGAACTGAAGGCGAAGAGCGTTCCCCTCGGTCCTGGCGGCACCGGTGGCGCGCTTCAGAACCCAATCGGGAATTTCGGTCCTCAGCCCCGGGGCCGAATCCATCCGACCCGCATTGTCAGGCGTAGTCATAGCCTAGGCGCCTGTCCGAGTAATGGGGCGAGCCGCGTTACGAGCGCCACGGGGCCATATGCAAGGCGGGGGTTCGAAGGCATAGCCGTGCGTTACGTCGAGAACGCCCAACGCAGCAGATGGCCCCGTGCCGTCGTAACCCGGAGGGCACAGGGGGATTGCGGCGCCATACGGCGTCAGAACTCCTCCCCGATGCTTCAGCATCGCATTCGTC